>NZ_FWZT01000011.1 GCF_900177345.1 Pseudobacteriovorax antillogorgiicola | reverse complement strand
GCCGAGGCGCGTGAGGCGATAGACCGGTTTGTAGATGAGTACAATGACCATCGGCCGCATCGGTCTTTGGATATGTTGTCACCCAGCCAGTGGCTAGAGAAAATAGTTGCTTAAATGGTTTGTGGAATGGGGAACCTTACAGCCTAGACGACGCTATAACCTGCTACTCCCCCAAATCAATAGAAGATGGGTCGATACGAAACATCTTCGAGTCCTTCTTGAATGTTCTAGACTATGACAGTATCCCCATGGGCTATGATCCATTTGACTTGTTTTATTGGGAATATCGTATGGGAATCTGGCATTCCTTAATTCTCTTGGAATCAGACCCAGCTTTCGAAACCTTTATCCTTTTTAACAATAGATATTTCCTAAAGCAGATTCTTTCGTACCCCGATTACTGTCGTAAAAACAATCAGTTTTTCCTTCGGTTATGTGCCGACAACTGGCCAATTCTGAACTATTGGTTCATTAATGACGAAACCACCCTACCAGATATTGCTGATCAGGAGATTTATGTCTCCAAAGATTCCTTTGAACTAGATAAGGCAACTTTGGAGTCAGGATCCGAAAAAGGAAGTCGGAAACCCGATTTTCACTCTGTATTAAAAAAACACTCTGCCATGTTTCATCTGACTGACAGCGGCCCTAGAAAAGGTGACTATGTTTCATTATCGTTTACAGTAATCAGTCAAAGGCTAAAAAACCGAAAGTACATAGTTTTGAATGTTAGGACTCCGCTAGGAAATGCCTCATATCCAGGCCGGCTTGCAGCAAAGGTTTTGGTAAATGGTGCTGTCCACCACTCAGCTGATATCGCTGAATGGAACGAAAGTCAACAGATCGTCCTCAGTCTCGTAGACAAGAGCAGAGACATTGAAATCCAAGTTCTAATTGTCAGCCTGAAAGACTGTGAACCCTGGTCCTGGGGCAAAGCAGGCACAGTTATTATCGAAAGAATCAGTTTCATTTGAAGAAATATGCTCTAAACAAAGACTCTAATTAGTGTCCATCCAAGAAGGAGGATCTCGGATGGACACTAACTAGTTGGCTACCACTTCAAATATGTTACTGAGGCCATTGATAGAAGGATTTTTGTCCGCAACTCATGTCATGCAGGCTAGCTTCTATCTGTTTCAGCGTATTTTTAGCCTTGTTATCGAGTTCAAAACGAATTCTGTTCTCGGATTCACGAGTTACTAGAGAGTTGGAAAAAAGTAAAGAGTTGATTGAAAAGCTCGACACTACTAATGTTTTGAAGATATATTTAATTCTTTCTTCTCCAAAATATAATTTAAGCCGTAGAAAGTACTCAGTATCCTCAGAAACAACAAGAGGTGCAAAGTATCCAAGCTCTGTAAACACAGGATCTCTCCTGACCATCATAGAAATCATCCTTGGCTTTACAAGATGGCCATTAATGAATATGCTTTCTTGGCTGGCTTGGTCTACTCTAAGAAAATTGCAGTAGGTGCAGATCAACTCAGGATTTTTCAAAAATGGAATTATTTGGAGTTCGATTCTATATGGGTCAGAGTAGTCGTCCGCGTCATGAAAGGTTATGTAGTCACCGCTAGATCGGGCGAGACCAGAGTTGCGTGCTGCCGCTGCACCACCATTCGTAGTGCGTTTAACAAGCTTGATCCTGGCATCTATTTGGGCAAGCTTTTTCATTTCCTGCCAACTCATATCGATACTGGCGTCATCGACAATAATTATTTCAAGGTTACGGTAGCTTTGTTCTAGTAAGCTCTCAATTGACTTCACCAGGGTAGTTTCGCAACAATACACTGGAATAATGACTGAGACTAGTGGACTATTGTGTTTATCAATCAAGCGTCGGTTATAATAAGATTGAACTTGTTGAAATGGAGAGAACTTTCGAGAAGGTAGAATCATCTCTGGATCTGCTAGAGTTTTAATTAGTGTTGGGCTTTCCAAAAGGTGATTGATGCAAGGAATCGAATCTAAACCTTTTATCAACCGATTACTGGAGTCCGAAATAAAGGCTGCGGGATTTCGTCTTAGTTTGTAAATTTTTTTCTTCATACCAATGTTTAGTGTTCGATTCGAGGTGCCAAAAGATGCTCTATATCTTTAAGACTCTTACTTAAGTGGGCCTTAGGGTCGTGTGCGACATAGTTTAATTCATCGATGCTCAGAAACTTTTGGAAACTTACGACCGACTTTAGGTCGACTTCAGACATCAGAAGTTTCGGTAATTGCTCCAGATTGAAGTTCGATGTCGATAAAATAGAGCGCCAATGCGATAGTTTGTCAACCCATTTATAAGTGTCCCCCTCCCGTAGTACTAGGTCGCCATCAATCATCTGGTAGTAGCTGTTCTTCCCAATGACTCCCGCGCTACAATAGTGCGTAGCAATCGCTAGATCTTCAATATAGTGTGCCAGATAAAGGTCTCTAGGTCGCCAAAGAGCAAGCCATTTCACGGAGGTCAATTGTTCTCTGATTCTTGGGAGGTCCAAGTTTTGGATAACTTGAACGTCTTTACCTATGAGATTGTGTTTTTTGTCGCTTAAAATTATTAGTTTCTTGTTTCTATAGCTTTGTCTATTATAATTATGTAGGACCAAGTTTAGTTCTTCTTGCGTGTCTGGCTTTGCAATGACAACTACGATTGGCTCGCTTTTATCAAGACAATAACCAATTCTCCTAAGGACTTGGTGCAGTCTTATCGAAAAACGGTCGTTTTTTAAAACCTGTCTAAGCAATTTGATTTTTTGGCGGTTTAGACTCTCACGATCTCTTAACACTTTCAGGGAGTCCCGCATATCGTCGTGGTTATCAGCAGTGATTATTCCTGTTGGAAACTTAGTTTCTATGCTTTCAGCTTTATTTGTGATTACGAGTGTATTGCTCGCAATAAGCTCATATACTCTTCTAGAGAGCATGCTGGGTGAATCTGTGACTGTATTGACGTTTATTCCACATTCATATCCTTTATACGCAGTTTCGATGTCTCGGAAAGAAAGGCCTCCAGCTATGAGTTCTCGATATTCTTCGGGAAACTGTTTTTCTGGATTAGTGGTGCCGAAATTTCGATCGTAGATTTCAATATCAAGATTTGGCTTTATTGCGTCAATTAGGTTTTTGAAAGCAATATTCCTTTCTGGTAGCTCCCGATAGTATGAGCCAGCAAAACAAGCCGCCATCTTTCTCTTGTGAGTTTCAATAGGGTTTGAGAGTAGCGGCTGAAAACCAAACTCAAGAAGTTGACAGTCGTAGATGCCAGTAGATTGATAGCGAGGAATAGAATTTACATCTGTTGTGAATACATACTCGAACAATGTCGCTGCTTCGATAAATCGATCAAAATGCACGGGGTCTTCTTTGTTCCAAAAAACTGTTGGGATAGATCGAGATCGACAGAAGGCAACAATTCTCTTCAGGATTGCATGTGGTCTATCTCTAATCTTTCCTTTCCACTCTCCGTTTATTCCAAACCAGGCAGACTCCACGAACAAAAGGTGTGGTTCCATTTTGGTTAGCTGTGATTTCCAAGATAGGGGGTGAATTACTTCGATATTGATGTCTGGTTCAAAGGAGTGGAATGTAATAGGATCGACAACAGCAGCCATTCGTATTTCGCATAGCTTTTTTGGAGTTTCTCTCACTTTATCGCTCGAGCGATTCTTCAAAAGCTCATTGAGCCACTTTTTTAGAAGTTGCATCTAATCCTCTAGCTGGGAGGCCAGCACTCACCTATAATACTGACGATAGTGTTTTTGGAAGAATGGTGTACATAAAGTAACTACCACGAATATATGGAATAAACCATAAACTGAAGACGATAGCATGGATACACCAAGAATGATATCGCCTAATTTGAAGCAATGTATTTTCTCAACGCGCTAAACATCCAGTTAATTGATTTCAGTCTGAGCTGATTGGCTCACTTCCCACGCAGAGTATGTCGGGATTAGTTGAATGGAAACAGGCTCGGAGATGTTTCAATCTTTTTTGCAGATGCTACCATTTGGAAATCTTGATCCGGTGAAGTTTGTTATAAAGACCTAGCTAATCTGATGGGTCTAGCAGGGTGTCGCAATGCATCTAATATCGGTTTGTACTACGTGTATTTGCTGCATATAGTATTTATCATTGCGTGTGTTTACTAATCGTTTGAAGGAGCTAGGCTAGTTGGAAGTAGTGGAGGGGTGCGCTTTTCAAGGTCCGGTAGCCCGGGATCTCTCAGTACGCACCTCGATAGCCTCTCAATAGTTTATCTCTGTGTCGATAGATGGATGTGAGAAGTGGGGTGTAATAAGTTGGGCCAGGCGCGGGTAATCAGTCTAACCTAGCGTGACAGAATGGGTAGTAACTACACCGAGCCCGCAGTGCGATTCAATCATAATCGATAGATTCTTTTTTTCGCAATAACCTTGCTGAAAGTGTGTCTTCGCTAAGCCCGTGGTTGTGTCTACACATTCACTATGTCGCACTAAGGTAAACTAACAGGTATTGCTATGAAAATCTTGGCCATTGTGTTAGCCGGAATTCTTTTCAGTTTCGGTCCGGTAAAAGCAAACTCCTCAAAACTGAACTCAACCCTCCAGAAAGCAAAGATCTTGATTCTCGAAAAGGAGATAGAAAATTTAAAAAATCAAAACCAAGGTTATATAAGCAACTTATATAGCACGAAGTTTGCTGGGGATTACGCATTATCCTTGGGAACGGTGGATAATTTAAAGACATCTCCTCAAGCAGATGAATATACCATAGGTGCTTGGTTTCGTGTTGTTAGTGACGATACTAAGGGTTCAATCATGGGAAAGGGGCTAGGAGATATTGGGGAGAAGGAGTATCAAATCAACTTTTTCAATGGTCGTTTGTATGGGATTGTTGGTGGTACTCCCAGTCGGTCTGTGCCAATAAAAGATAGAAATTGGCACTTCATTGTGATTCGGAATCAAAAAGTAGGCGGGGTCTTTCAATTTTCAGTTTTCTTGGATGGTAAGCTTCTGGATACTAAAGAAAGTGGCGCTTATATTGCCACTGTGCCCACGTTTATCGGCGCTCGTTATTGGAAAGAAAACTCTTCAAATGTAGCAGTTCCAGGGTGGTTCTTTACAGGAAGTATCGACGAGGTGAGCTTTTGGCAAAAGTCTCTATTAGACATGGAAATTGAATCCCTAGCTTTAGGTGGTAGACCAAAGAACTTGTTAGGAGAGTTTCTACATTACCGATCAAGCTCTTCTCTTAAGGCTTGGTGGCGAATGGGAGACCATCGAAATGATATTAATGGAAATCTTGTTGTCCACGATATCGTCGGCGATATTAATGGGACTCTGACAAAGGAAGAGTCTGATATAGTCATTCCACTAACTCCATAAAATAGGGAAAAACCATGAAAAAATTTAGACATCCGATGCTGAGTATTGGTCTCATTCTTAGCTTTTGCTCGCCTGCATTACTTGCAAGGCCAAGTAGTGAAGACTCTAGCAAAATTCAGAGAGAGCTTATCAGTCAATCAACGAAAATAATCTTACTTCAGAAAGAAGTTGAAGCGCTTAAAAAGCTTGTTCAAGATATCACAAGCGGAAAGATTGAGATTGATAAACTCAACGCCAAGTTTGTAGAAGCGGATATCTTAAAAGCAGACTCGATTGAAGTGAATCAAATTGCGGTGAAAGGTCAGCTTAAGGTTAAAGGAAAGACTGAGCTTGAGGATACACTAGACGCCAAAAAAGGAGCAAAACTTGCAAATATTGGAGTAGGACACTGTCCTCATGCAAGTTGTGAGTACTCCTATGAAACAATACAACTCAAGAGTATTCACAATCTGCGATTTTTGTTCGGCGAAGATCGTAAATTCTTGGTTCGGAACAACGGAGGAGTAGAAGCTAAAGGTGTCATTCACTCTGAAGAAGGCGCCACTTTTGGGGAAGTCGCAATCGGTCACTGTCCTTACTCTAGCTGTACGTTTGGCTACGAAACCCTTCAAGTCCCTGAAAATCGGAACTTACGATTCATGTTTGGAGATGACAATCATTTTACTCTTTACAATTCGGGACGCGTAGATGGCTTTCCTGCTAGTCAATGAGTTTTACAACATTTCTTGAGGGTAGTTATCTACCCTATTTACCAATCTCTTTTTCCAAGCTCAACCAGTAATGATTAATGTCTTGAAACTTATTCGGGTCGAAGCCTTCCCACTGACTTCTTGTCTTTAAAGCTACTAGTATTACCTTAAATTGAAGAATCTTCGGCATATCCCATGGTAGAAGTAGAGCTTCTTTGTGCATTCCAATGGAGTTTCGGTTGCTAGTTATCAATATACGAAGGTCGTTTTTTTTGAAATATTGAGGAAAAGTCTCAGATAGATGAGCAAGATTCTGATCAACGTTTCGCACGCCTTTTCGAAAGGCGCTAGTATCAGGTTTCATGATAAAATCATATGTAATCGTTCCGAACTCAAGCTGATAGGGAGCAATAGTTCCATAGGGTTTGGTTTGGGCTAGAGCACCACAGAATGTACTGCTATTAAATAGATCTATTGAAGACGAAGCAGTGGCAGATCTATCTAAACTCTGATTGCAGCGAAGCTGCTTATTAGCAGAATCATCTTCGTCACTCCTTGCTTGCCACTCCAGTTCGAAGGCCGAGCGATAATGCTCAATCGCAGCAACTATATGATCCTCTTCGCTCAAATAGTCTTTGGATGTTGGCTGTGACAAGGACCCTGAGCAGGCGGGTATTAAAGCTAACGAGAGTAGTAGAGCATGTTTGTAGGCTTCTCTAAGCAAAACGAAACTCCTGTAGAAATTGTAATGGCAGCTAATACAGTCATTATGTTATTCGGTATAGCGGCAACACCTAGATTGAACGCAAGAATCTCAAAGATGGGGCCGATAACGTATATAAATAGAACCTTATGCCATAAGAATACCTGCAATGATTTTTTGCCGGTCCATTCGAGTACCTTAGTTGCAAAGCCCAGACATCTGTATCCTATATTCAGCCTCGCTGCCAGCATGACAATCGTTAGGTTAACAAGCAATGTATGAGATAATCCCTCAAGGCTTTGAAAGAATAGATGTTCGAACTCTAGAATATTGTTTGGGTTAACCTGATGGTTAGGCATCCAAAAGAGGCTGACCATCGTAAAAATTATCGAGCAGACAAGTAAAGTACTCCATTGAGCCTTATTTGCAGTGGAAAAAAACTCCCCTAGAAAAAGACCAATCAGAGCTGATGGAAAAAAGTACTCTAATTGGGCATCATACTCACATCCAGGACCTATGAACCCACAAACTCTTAGTTCTAGAGTTCCAGACATTGGCGCTAGAACATAGTACAAGATAGGGATCATAATCACCAAAACAGAATGGTACCATCTAGGGAATAAGTATCGAATTGTAGTGATAGTTCCTAATATCACTGACCAAGCCAATAGAGGATGGAAGGTGAATATAGCTCCAAACTCGGAAGCAACAAATATATTTTCTATGGAGAATAACCCAAAGATAATCGCGTAGCGCTTCATCTGCCTTTTATAGACGCCAGGCTCATGAATTTTTGAAGACTTTAGGCCAAGGTTGAATGCGGCTAACATTAGATAGAGCTGGCTAACGTAGGGAGTAAGGTATTGAACCATCCATGAAACTACAACACCAGAAGGATTGAGGTGTATGTCGCCCCAGCTGCTTGGTAGCAAGTCATACTGATTAAGATAAGCGCTTCCCCAGACATTTAGAAAATAGCCATAGTGCTGAACAAATGCGAGGAGAATTATAACTCCTCTTAATATATCTAATGATTTTAGTCTATTATTCATTTCTATCTGCTTTGTTTCATCCGGTCCTCGGAGGGACTCACCTAAGACAGGTATACAGGCTAAGTATTGCGGCTTAGAGATATTGGGATTTCACACGTCCAAAATGACTTATGCAATATTTTGCAGGTTGCAATGTCTAAGTGGGCTTAAGGGGTCCTGTTGTGGACCTAGAAACAAAATAGAGCGTTGCTAAGAGTCATCATGTTATCACCTCCACATATCAGCAAGATAAGTCTTGCAATAGGCACTTTCGTTGTCGCTTCTTGTAGCATTATCTATGAGTTAACCTTAGCGCAGACTATGAGTTCGTTATTTGGAGGGACAGTCCTGCGCTATGCGGTAACTGTTGGGCTCTACATCGCATCGATGGGTTTCGGAGTTGTTGTTTTTGAGCTTAACAAGACGAAGCTTGATCTAGTTAGCAGCTTTATCAATCTAGAAATGACCTTAGCAATCCTAGGAGCCTGTTTCCCATTTGCTATGATTGTATTAACAAGTAGTCTTAGTACAGTAGCTTTTGGGGCACTAGCAAGTGTTTCCCTATGCCATATATTTGTTATCATAATTGGTTTCTTATCTGGCATTGAGCTGCCACTCCTTATGGAAGCTGGTGAAAAAGCTAGTGTCAGTTCAGGAAGTCAAGTTCTTGCTTTCGACTACTTGGGTACTGTCGCAGGATGTTTTACATTTCCTCTCTTTTTGCTACCAAGTTTGGGGCTTTTTGCTACAGCGCTTTCCCTGGCACTTGCTAATGCATTGATAGCTTTTATCTTTGCCTGGCAGCAGAGCTACTCTAGAACGCGATCTGCTATGTTGCTTACCACGATCATGGGACTGCTAATATTTTCCGATACAATTAGCGAGTACATTCTCAAGGAGTTTTATCTTTGAATTCCTCTCGAAAAGTTTACGGTTTGGCTATGCTCCTTTCTGTGTGTAGCTTTCTCTATGAGTTAAGTATAGCTAAAATATTTTCAGATTTGCTCGGAAACTTCATCTTATGGCAAAGCGTGACTATCGCTGTATACATAGGTGGTCTGAGCTTCGGAGCATTTCTGTCTGATACGAAGAGGTTTGCGCATAGCCGGGTGAGGTTTCTGAAAGTTGAGTTGATGCTATCTATATTAGGACCTTTAGTTCCTCTCTTCTTGCTGGCAGGGCACATAATATATCGAATCTATTTCAATGATGCGATGATAGATGTTCTCGAAACATCAGACTTCCTTACCATCCAGCAAGTGAAAGAAAGTAGATGGTTACCGTGGGTTACGTATGTTCTTTTGGGGCAGGGTCTCACCTTAGCTATTGGTACGTTATCAGGTTTCGAGATACCCTACTTGATTCAGTCACTGAAGGGTAAGGGTAACCATTCGCTGATGGTTTTGGGATTCAACTACTTTGGCTCATTATTGGCGTCGCTAGCTTTTAGCTTTTGGCTCTTGCCACAAGTTAGTGCAGTTTACACATGTCTATTTGCAGGGGTGTTGAACCTGATTTGTGCGGTGTTTATCGCAGAAGAAAAGTCTAGAAAGTGGGTTGCTTTTCCAAGTTTCTGTCTGATAGTTTGTGCTTTTCTGTATCAACCTACTTATAAGGCCAATCGCCACGTTTTCTACTATTATTTCTACAAGTACTTGCCTGAACAAGTATCAATGAGTGAGCTCCCTCGGTTTCTTAGCTTTTTACCTCCTATCGAAGAGAGGCAAACTCTGTATCAAAAGCTTGAGTTCGCCTCTCTACCGCTTCAAGATGAGCCACATACCAACGGCCTATTTATTGATGGACACTTTCAATTTGATTCCTCATCCGAAAGGAGCTATCACGAGGCGATGTCGAGGCTTCCTCACCTTATTGCATTGATGAAGCCAAAAGCTCCCTTGATTTTAGGTGGTGGAGATGGCTTGTTAGCTAGAGATCTTATAAAGGAACTTGATCAATCAACAATAATTGAACATGTAGAATTAGATGAAGGCATGTACGAGTTTTCTAGAAACAGTGAACAAATGATTGGCCTCAACGAGGGAAGCTTATCTAGCGATAGAATTCATACTTCATTTGTAGATGCTTTCTCGTTCATAAAGAATAGCTCAAAATACTATGATGGCATATACATCGATTTTCCATATCCATACTCATACGATGTCTTAAAGCTATACAGCGTGGAATTCTACCGCATGCTCTTCAAAAGGATGTCCAAAGAGTCATTTGCAGTTCTAGACATTCCTCTAGTGAACAGCAGTAGTCCACACTCTGGAGCTAACGGTTTTCAGCATAACTCAATCATTATGTCGACTCTCCATGAAGTTGGCTTTTCGCATCTAATCCCCTATGCGGTGGGGGATGAAAGTTTCATATTTGCTTACAAAGGCGAGAGATCACTTCGTCAGCTTGACCCCACAATGGGCACGGAGCTAGCTCACATCAGTATGGAAGTATGGTCGCAGACTCTTGATGCTGAGTTTTCTTTCGAGATTGATAGCCAATATGTTAACTCAATTTTTAAGCCTACTCTGTTGAGTTTTCGCGATGACTTCTTTTGATCGGGTTTTGAGAGTCAAGATTTATATGTACTTTGAGAACTCTGATGTTTCTAAAGAGACCTAACAACTCTCCGATAATTTACATAAGTCTCGGAGAGCTTCCCTAAGGTCGCTCTGCGATTTATTGGTAGGAAGGGTTAGTTAGCTACTTTATCATTTATGCTAAGTTTCGCCGGTAGAGGGTCTATGCAAACTCTTATGTTGGGAAAGTTAGTGTTTGTTGCAGCGATCGCAGAACGAATCTGCAACTGGAAATCGTAGGTGGTACCGACCCACTGTAGTTCCAATTTTCGTGAATCTGAATTGTAAGCAGCCGACCCACCTAAGATTTCAGGCACAGCGCCATAGGTGTTGAGAACAGTCCAAGAACCAAGAGAGTGCTTTCCTGGTGTTTGATAGTCTGCATAGATATGATATCCACGGTGACCAGAAAGCCTTGCGGAAAGATTATCACCCGTAATAAACTCTAAGGAGTGCCAGTTGCCGTCAGCACCATTGGGGATGGTAATAAACTGGGGACACTTATCATTACCGCTAAATTGATCGCTTTTTAGCTGCTCAACTGTTGATGTTAACTGCCTTATCTTTGCGCTATGCAAAAGGAGCATCTTCTCCAGCTTCTCTACTTTCTCTTTCAGAGAATTGCTTGGATTTGCCAAACATATTCCTGAGCCAAGCAGTAAGCATACGAAAGATAGCGACTTGTAAGTGTATTGGTTTATGGTCATTGTGTCCCTTTGGTGTAGACGGCGAAGACAAGAGTTATACTTGCTCTCTTGATAGCCCTGGTGAAGTTTAGTAAAAGCAGAGTATGCGATATCCCGTATAAATATCCAATGGATTCGGATTGACTACAGTAGGAGTATCTGCCGAGTACTTTCTCGAAATCACAGCAGTAGGAATATTTTCTTCCTCCCATATTGAGGAAACGGAATTTCCGCCATCAGTGATCATTTCTAGTTCGTAGTTTCTGACAACATCATTGTCATCAGGAAGGAGCTGACAAGCAGTAGTAGTTTTAGGCAGTCCAAGCCTGACATAAAGAACGCCATTCGACAACGCAACCTTCCTATTGCTATCGATGGACTTGGTCGTAAGATCAGAAGGAGTAGTAGTAGAGTGGTAATCGTTGAAGATATCACGAACCCAAACTCCATTGTCTTCCGATGAATGTCCGAAACTAATTTCAAAGAAACGAGGTTGATGAACTGTATTCCATCCAGAAGGCGTTTTCATCAATTCTACTGACTCATTGCGATGGGCTTGCATCACAACTGGTGTAATACGTAGGTTGAAAATATTACCGCCTGGTGTTTGTCTCTTGTCAAGGATTGTGACAGTGCCGGCATAAGTGTATTTGTAGATCGTGACTCTTTGAAATAGCTCGCCACCCTTTAAGGACTTTATTGAAATATCCTTGTCATTTCCATCGATAAAAATTGTATCAATATTGCTCACATCTATGTCACTCAATATCTGTCCGTCTGCTGAGGATTTTAGCTTCAGAACCCGGGTCGATGGGGTTAAACGTTTCTTAAGCATAAAAATTTTAGCATCTTGCGAAGAGATTTTTTGCTGAATGGCTTGATTTGTAGCCGAAAGCCCATAACTTGTCATGAATAAGTATAAGATTGAAATAATGCTTGTTTTCATATTACCCTTTCCAGTTCTTGGTTTTTCTCCGAAGTAGACCCATTTTTAGAAGTAACTTACAATTGAGTCGCTTTGTTCTATCTACCCTTCTTCTGAATTGCAACCTCAATCGGTGTTTTCGTTTCAAAGCGTTATGGGTTCTATCGCAATTATAGTGATGTCGCCACGTTTCATACTTTCTCGAACTTACTTTAGGATCCCTCGTCTTTAAACCAATCTGCTTCTGATAGCCCTCTTTTCAAAGTACTCGATTTTATCTAGATTCAAGCTTATTGCTATCATTCACATGACCTCAAAACGAATTAGTTACTCGATCTACAACTTGTTCCATAGCTTTGATACTAAGTATGATCACATGAGGTGATCACTCGCTCCCTGCGATGCCTCTTCGAGAACAAGTGTCCTGCACCCCAAATATGCGAAATGGCTTCTTTAAAGAAAAAACCAAACTGTGATCAACCTCCATCGGCACGTATATCATGCCATTTGCAACACCTGAAATTCGTCCAGCAGCACTCTACCAACTTCGGAGACTATTAACCGATCACCCTCTGCGATAGAGCTTCCAACTACCTCAAAATCCTGCCCTTTGAAATCAGAAGCTTTGATCAACAAGGTTATTCGAGTATCAGTAATAATAAAAAAATGTCGCCTTAATTAAAGGTTGAGACCCGATACTGGCCTCCTTTCCATAGATCACATATGACGATATCCGCACGCTAACAAATAGCCCCGACACAGCTTCGCTTACCATTTCCTTCAGCAAGGGTGGGAGGATATACCAACTCCACACTATCCTTGGTCACAGCGGTATCAAAATCACCTGTGACACCTACGGGCAGCTTGAGGCTAGTCAGGTGGAGGTTGGGAGTGTCTTTGGGTAATTTTGAGGTGAACGTATCTATGATTTTTATCCTGGATGATACTCTGGTCCGTAAACGACAGGGATCCCATTAGTCTCAGCTATCGCGATAAAGTCACCTATGAATTCAAGATCAAACGGAATAGAAGCGTAACCAGACTTTAGAGAGATGTTTGCGAATTTCTTCCCCCCAAGAATAGGTGCCACATGGATCTTGTCAATGTCAGATAACCTGAAAGATTGTATCGACGAACCATTGCTGCCAAAGAGATGAATAGAATCGGCTAAAATCTCAAGCCGATCCAAGTATCCAAAACGCAGTCTGAATGCGATCGATTTACCAAACCAGAGTGACATCCAGGAGATACCACCTATTCCCAAGAATGAAGTAATGGTGGTTATGTGTTTCTCTTCCGAATGTACTGCGATCGCGAGTAGACTGATTGAGACGCAAATACCGATAAACGTCTTAGCAAGGAAACTTGTCTGCAGATTAGGGTAAGTATTCTTGCCTATTACATAGGTTCCTTGGATTGATGACAAGTCTCTTTTTGCTTTGTCGTCTAGGCCCACTATTCACCTCCGAAAATGATGTCCGCGACTGAATTGAGTACTTCGCCAGCTGCTGAATTCATGTTATCAGAAAAATTTGCTGTCGCCTCATTGCTCAGATCGAGCTTAAAATGAGTCTCAGTCCCTGCTGTAACAGGCCCTGCGCCGGTTTGGTTCCTGAGCCTCACCGTAGCTCCACCCGTATTCGCAAACACCCTAACATCGCTTTTTATTGGGCCTAATTTGCCTGCGGCAGTCAACGAAGCATATGGGCTGAACTTATCTTTCTGAAATTCTAGCCCTGCGAGTGCTTTCACTTTCGCGCTTACGACCGGCAGCTCGATGCTCCCGACACCCCCTCCTCCACGAAAATAGGGGCTCATCTTGCCTTTGTTCGGATCCCATCCAACCACGGCTTCACCAGCGTATTGTATTCCGCCACCTGCTTGAGCTTCGGTAGAAAATCTCGCAGAACTACCGTCTGGTGATATTGCTTTACCCATGCCTCCTGAAGCAAACCCTGTCGATCCTGAGACTTGGGTGACTATCCTAGTGGTTTTATACTGGAATAACGATCCGATCCCTTTGGAAAAATACTCTGCTGCCTTGACCATATCCAGACCACTTGGGTCTATGTACTTCAGTGGATTGTTACCTGCGTAAGTGTAGAGGTTACAACTTAGGGGACTGCTGATACACCTCTCTGGTTGCTCAAGGTACAACGGGTCCGGCGAAATAAACCGTCCCAACTCAGGAGAGTAATATCTAGCCCGCATCTGATCCAAGCCAAAGTTGCGATCGTTGATGCCACCAGCGAATAGATAAGTTGGAGATCGTTCCTCGTTCACTTCAGCAACCAATCCCCCAAAGGGAGTCTTCTCGTTAAAATGGTTGATTTGGCCATTCTCTGCATCAATCAGGAGCCACTGGCTACTGACATTGTCACTAACATTATAGCTGAACTTATCGGTTTGTTGAGCGACTATCTTATCATCGAACTTATAGAAAAACTCGAATGCTCCTTCACTCTCTTTGTATTTTACAAAGTCATTTACAAAATAGGTTTTCGACCTGCCATCCACACTTTCGGTTTCTTGGAAAAGGCGTTTTAAGTCTGGTTTGTAGCCATAGCTTGAGCTACTGCCATCCACCATTTTAATAGTGCTAATTTGACCCAATGAGTTCCAGTTGATGTCCTGATGCTGTTGGCTATGTGATAGTCGGCCAAAATCACCAAAGCTCCAAACTTGGTTTCCAAGAGAGATTGTATCGAGGGCTTCACCAACATACTTTCTTTCGAGGTTCTTTCCTAGAATTTTGGTGATATCACCTGTTGGGTCATAGGAATAATCGGCGTCAATAGCTTTCATGCCTTGATCTAACCTGCTTCCAGCAAGCTGATAATTTGAAATCTGTCCCCTGCTGTCATAGCGATAGGATTTCTGAAAAGACTGATAGTAAGGGTTAGCACCTGATACCTCTAGGATGCGATCAAGCTTATCGTAGGAATTGAATTGATGGGTAAACAACTCAGCTGTTCCAAAACTTCCTGTATGGCTTCTAACCCTGTCTTTTTCGTCGTAGCTGTAGATCTGGCTGAAAGGCATGCTAAGGTCTTGCCTTTTGAAGCTTAGGCTTGCCAACCGATCTAGGTCATCGTACGCAGTCTCTGCAAGTAGCGATCCCGTCGCTTCTTTGGTGTGACCATTTCTTTCGTCGAAGATATATCGAACCTCTGAATTATCGGGATATATGACCTTAGTTAAACGTTGGTGTTCATCATATTCAAAAGATGTATTGATCTGGTTTCCTGCACTGGAGAGAAAAGTCTCGCGCTCTACATTACCGAAGACATCATAGTCATAATCGAAAATATCATCTTTTATCTTTAGAGTACTGAGTCTCCCAAGTCCAAACTTAGCATTGGGGTCATCATAAGAAAATGTGAAGAGGCGTGATTTTGGGCCTAAAACTCCCTTAGAGTCTCCTAAGGCACCATCCCGGCTCAGCTCACGCCCTAAGCCATCATAGGCAAGGTAAACTGCCTCAAGTACCTTTCCACTGACGGAGCTGGTGACTCTTTCCGTAAGCTGGTCTTCCTCATTATAGGCCATAGTAATTGTCCCGAGTCCACCAGCTAGTATTTCAGTATTTCTACCTAACCTATCGTAAAAGTAAGTTCTTGCTGGCTGACCCGCGTTCACAAGCTCACTAATTTGATCCTGGAGATTGTGGCTTAACAGCAATTGGCTGACTCCAGAGTTTTCCTGAAACTCGCTACCGCTACAGGCGCTTGTTTGGAGTTCCTGGCTTAAAAGTGTAATCAAGGATCTATCGTATATATCTTCTACGAGGCAGGTGCGGCCGAAGTGATCAGTGACCGTTCTCCTTAGCTCCTCTTCTTGGTTGATATGCTGCGTTCCATTTGTGAAATACTGCCACGACTCCAAGCCTCCATCGCTGTGAGTCACTTGTACCAGTCTCTTTAGGTAGTCATACTCTCGAGTCGTCATTCGTGCTGTGGGTTGAGCTAGCAGTGGTGAGTTAAGGTTTGAAATAGATATCGGCATCGACTGCCTACTGGGTTTACCGTGAAGGCCAAATTCTTGGAGTCCTGACAATAGCCATCCGCCGTTATTGGATGGTGATACGGTACCAATAGTTCGCATCAGCCCGTCTGCAAGAGTTGTGCTTGGCTCGCGAGCAGCAGTGGTGAATTGAGAAAAGGAGCTCGGTTTGCCTTCACTACCCCAGGTATAGGTGAACCAAGTACTAGGTTCGTTTTGCCCTGGCATCGTGATTGATTGCAGTCGGCTTAGGCCATCCCACTTATACTCACTGATAACAGCCTGCTCTGGACGGTGGTTTTGACCATAGTGAAGCGAGACTTTTGCCCCTTTGTCCATAGCATAACGATATTCTTCAGTGAGGAAACGACTGGGGTCTTCGAGGCTTACTTGTTTCGCTACTTCTGATGGTAGAAAGTCATAGCCATGCTCATAGCTGATTGTAGTCTGATAACCAAGACTATTCATCACCTGAGTGACATTTCCGAAGTTATCATATTCAAGTGATTTATTGAATATCTCTGCACTCGCGGGGCCACGGTAAACCGCCTCGAGATCGCCGTCATCATTCCAACTCAATCGCTTACGTAGGACAGTTCCGTTGTCTTTCGGATCTACTAGTTCGAAAGATTTCGGTATATTTATTAATCGTAGGGGGTGTGATGTAACAAACTGAGTGTGAACTTTTCTGTATAGATTTCCATTCACGTCGAAGTGTGATGTTGTTTGCGAGCTAGGGATAAGCTCAGAGCTGAGAGTTAGGGACGTTGCCACTTTTCGCGTTTTGATGCCCCCAACTTGTTCTTGGCTTTTAGTAACTTTTTCTGATGTATAAGAGTGCCAGCTATTGTTGCCCGTGGCCAAGGTTTCGTATCGATTATTGACTTCTTCAAAAAGTAAATTACTTTCGATATCATATCTTTTTAAATCTTTTATGAGACCTTTTAGAAGACCTTTATTCTCCTTGGTGTAAAAATGCCAGTCTGTCTTTACGCCTTTACTAGCGAGTCCGTTGCTGTTCAACTGGTGTGCTTGGTTAGAGCTTACCGTTTGGTAACCATAAAATTCATTGCGCTCATAGTCAAAGTAGCCATCCTTGTAACGATAATCTACTGACTCGACAATATTGATCTTATACCCTTTGTCAAACTTGTAGGTTGGTGCATAGCGTTCTTGTTTCTTTAAGAGCTGATGGGTTACTGGAATTTGGTCAGCTTGATTTTCTACGGATACGAGATTCCTTGACGATTCGTATGTAAACTCGCTTCGCTGCCCCAATTCATCCTCAACTTTCTCCAGTAGAAATGGCGCTTGGTGTTTTTGGTTTTGGTAAGGGTCAAAGTAATAGATCCCAGCCGCCTTACTATTTACTGCAAAAATCAGGTCAGTGGATCCATTGCCATTGATATCACCAAGATCGAGCATAGTGATGGGATGGTTTCTAAACTCACTACCCAGCCGGATCAGACGTGAGGAGAATCCGCCTTGGCCATCATTTATGAGAATTTTTAGGTTTACGATTCCATCGTAGAAAATGAGGTCAGTAAGCCCGTCGCCATTTATATCTCCATAGCGCGACACGTTAAGCATGGCATTGCCTTTATAGCTTAATATTCTCACAGGACCAAAATGGCCATCGCCCTGATTCTCTTGAAAGGCTATTTGTTGCTTGTTCGGTGCATATTGGAAGAGACTGAGATCGGCTAGCCCGTCGCCATTGAAGTCTAACCATCGCAGGTCGCTGCTACGGCGGCTATGGTATATTTTGAGATCCTGGGGATCCTTTACTACGTAACCAGGCTTGAACTTTATATCGGAGTTTTGACTATCGTTAAGATAAACTAGAAAGCCAGTGGAGTTATAAAAAATATAGTCAATTTTGCTATCTCCATTAAAGTCCACCCAAGCCGCAACGTTAGAGCTCATCGGAATACTTGCTGGTAGGCCTTTTGGCTTTATTGCTGGTGGCCCCCAAAGGCCATCTTGGGTCTTATTCAGTATTGTTTGACTGTTATATAAGAAGTCAATGCGGCGATCGCCATTAAAATCGCCAAAAGTATGTACCTTCGCTTGCAATGTGAAGGCATGAAATCCAAGATCAACTGGTTCGTTGAATGAACCCTTACCTTTATTGATCCAAACAAACCACTTATTATCTTTTGGTTTGAATGCAAGGATATCCGTCAATCCATCACCATTGAAGTCCACGAAACTTGCATTAGTTCGCGTGAGAGAAGATCGATTTGGGATATCTGTAGAGTTCAAGTTTTTGGAATCTAAGTTGATTCCTTCCACATCTGAAAGTGGGGAAGAACTATAGGACAGTTTTGTAATGGGAGTGGTATCACTATCACTATTGCCCAGTTTTTGAAAACTAGTCAGAAGGCTACGACTAGATATGCCTTGTTCTTCGTAACCTAGAGCTAGTTGGTTAATTCTCACGAGGTTTTTGAAATCTTGATTCTTGAGCTGCTCTTTTAGAGCTGTTAAGCCTATTTTGCTTTGATTCCAATATTGAGTGATTGATGTTAAGCGCATGCTAATTTTCTGCGCGTAACCTTTACGGTTGTTTGTCCACTTGTCTCCTCGTTCTTCGTACTCAAAGTTGCTAGCATATATTGTGCTGCCATCTTGATTCACGAAGAAAATATTCTTGAGGATCGAGTATCGATCATCAACTAGATGTTCATAACTAAATACTAATCTATTCCCATAGGAGTCTTCAACCCAATCAAGAAGCCACTCACTTATGAACTTTCCATTTCCTAATCTAGTTGCACTGCTTTGACCAAAGTATAGCTTCTTCTTTCCAAGGTCTAATCGGTAGCCGTCACCATGCTTCTCATATCTGTGCCAGCTTCTGTTAATTCGGGGCAGCAAGTTTCCATCGGATTGAAGGCTTAGCTCTCCATCTAGCGAGGAGTGAATAGAAGAATTCTCATTTGGAACTCCATATTGAGTTGTTCTAAATAGCCTAGGGAAGCCCATTGAGAATCCTTGGCCAAGGATCCCATTACCTCCTTGTGATGAGTAGGATATAGAGGGTAACTTCCAGAGATCTCGCCATTTCGGGTAGTCGACTGGAATTGTATAGCTAAGATTACCTGTAAAACCGTTAACCTTACTTTTGCCATCGAAGCTAAGCAGGGTTCCGTTTTTTTCAGGTAAACTCACTTTAGTTGGATCTAAGCCACTTGGATCTTGTTCAAAAGCATACGGAGACGCTTCTACTACAGATGTTGATAAAAGTAAGAGTATTAACAAAGAACAAGATCTCATAGTGGCCTTTCATTTATACCTAGGAAGAGTCCCTAGAGGAACTAGTTAAGTAACTGGAGCAGCGTTGTGATCTTCGCGAGATCATCGGGCGCTGCTGCTAGAGGAAGCCGTTACTTCCTCTAGCCCGTTGTCAGACTAACCTTACTTCAGATCGCGATTGGTGAAGTATAGGTGCATTTTCATGCCGTTTAAGGATTGAAAGAGTTCTTGATATACCGGTGTATTTGGTAGATAGAGGGTCCAATCTCCACCTAGATACTGATTATAGAAACTTGTTTTGATCGGTGTGCTTAGTTTGGAATCAAGAACTTCATCACCTAGTAGTGTTCTCATACAAGCCATACTATGCCAGTTCATGGATGCATCATCATTTCTGCATGAAGAAAGAGTATTCGTACTATTCAACAGATTTACTGGATATGCTTGCTTCAAACGAAGTTCCCATTGCCATGTATCGGTGAGGCTTGTGTAGTCGATAAACGTGTAAAATCTCGACCCCACTTCATTACTAAAATACTTAGTTCTACTATCTGCAACGTATGACCATGTTAAGGGTTGTCTTGCCACGTAAGCTTGTAAAGAAACGGGAGATCCAAAACCAACATGATCGTATGTAAAGCTAACTCCAAGAAGCTTGCCTAAGTGGGCCATACTTGCTTCTCTACAGTGAAGAGGAGCATCTGGGTTAGTTATGGCTGAACGAGCCTTCAAGGCACTATCTTCTTCTGGATCCAGCCAATTGGATGAAGCGAGGGCTGGATCGGTTCTGAAGCGAACTGCTCGATATCCATATTGTTCTGTCAGCTGGCCTGATAAGTCTAGGTAGATGTTGTCATTAAAGTCAGGATCGTCATCCCTAGACGCGGAGCCAAGCGAAGCTACGAATTTTTCTTCTGAAAAAATAGAAGATGAAACCCCTTCTGAACTAGACCCATCAATACCAAGCTTCTTTGCAATAACAGTATCAAAATCGATGAAGCAATGGCCAACCTTATTCTGTGTTACTAGGTCACGTACGAAACTATCATCCTGTTCACTACTGATGAACTGTTGAATTTTCTCGACGAGATCTTTCGATTTGAGATCTGAGCGATAGTCTTCAATGTCTTCTTCAGTAGAGGCACCTTGAAGATTGCGTAGAAACTCGCCTCGAATAAATGCACTTACATCGATGGGTAGAGAAGAAAAATTATGGTATAACTTAGATTTTTCGTAGATTCCGAGCCAATAGCTAAGTCTTTCTAAATAGAAGAGTAGCTTGCCTCGTTCAATTTCGTACTCACTCGAATATAGACCCTCTAAGTTTTTTTGATAGTCAAGCGATTGGTTAGTGTTGTCGACCAAGTAACGTGCGAAATCCAATTGGGCAGCTAAGTTTACCTTTTTTTGCTCAAGAATTTTATGACTGTTACTAAGCTTACTCCGCTTTAAGGCAATTTCCTCCAGCTTTTTCAGATCAAGCTGAATAGAAACCGCATTATCAACAACATGCATAAACTTGTTTATTAGCACGGATGGTATACTCTTTTCATTGGCAGCTTGCCTAAAGATATTTCGTGCGTTGTTGACTGGGTCGCTTGAATAAGCCGCATCGCGGACTGTTTGCTTAAAGCCATCATCTGCAAAAATATCGACCATGTCTTTAAAGTTAGACTGGGTATCGGAGTATAGTGCAATATCGATGGGAATCTCATCGTTGCTGTTGCAATCAAATCCAGGCCTGCAAATATCATGTGTGTGATCTAAATCATCATTTACAATCAGGCGAAGTGTAAGGTCTTCCGAGCAACGGCTTCCATTTTCTGTCGTCAATTCTTGTGAATCGATAGGAATGAAGTTCTTTATTCCTATTGGATAGATGGCCATAAGTGAAGAATCGGCCGTAGATGGGCCGCAATAGACTTCGGCGACAAGCATGCCCAGTCTCAGGTTAGGGTACTCAGCATTAGGATGATAGTACCCCACTTGAATACTGAGTCCCGCAGTTTTGCCAACGCTGAGACCGGTGCTTGTCCCCTGACTTGCGCTCTCACCCTTGTTAACAGATTCACTAAAACCTATCGATTCAGACTTCCCGATGTTTGCACCAACTCCAGCGCTAACTACAAAGCTCACACCTCCATTAATACTGCTTCCATTGGAGTTAGAGTATCCCTTGGATGTACCCATAGAGACTCCGATACTCTTACTTTTACCTGTGCTAGTTCCTGTGCTTCTTCCTGAACTGACTCCATTACTTTCCGAAACTAGATAGCCATTCAGATCGGTTACCGCATTGACAACATTGCTCTCAAGCTTTGGTAACGGAAGGTCTTCTAGCTCACGAATCATCTGATTCATTGTTGCATAATTGTTTCCCTCATGAGGCTTGATCTCTAGGAAGCTTTTCATAGCAACCATTTGGTTGGGGACTTGCTTCATAAATTTATCGATTTTATTTTGATTCTTTATCTCAATTTTGTCGAGTTTATGAGGAGTGATATGCTTCTTAACAGCTTTACCTATTTTCCCTCCCGATGCGACGTTTGCTAAGCATCCTGTTGCTCCACCTACAGCGCCACCTAAAGCACATTGTTTGAGCGGGGGTACGACTTTTTTCTTAACCCAGCGTTTAGCTTTCTTGAAACCTTTGCTTAACCAGCTATAAGCTTCAATCTCTCCATGATAAACTGCGTTTGCACGATACTTCGTTGGTCCACCATTGATGTCGATAAGCCCATTGAAACCAACAGGGATTGTAACCGTTGGGAAGTCAGCTCTAGCACTGTTAGGTTTCAGTTTCACTTTGAATTGATTTAAGAACT
This sequence comes from Pseudobacteriovorax antillogorgiicola, assembly GCF_900177345.1. Classification (NCBI taxonomy): domain Bacteria; kingdom Pseudomonadati; phylum Bdellovibrionota; class Oligoflexia; order Oligoflexales; family Pseudobacteriovoracaceae; genus Pseudobacteriovorax; species Pseudobacteriovorax antillogorgiicola. Next base: position 197,594 of record NZ_FWZT01000011.1, on the reverse strand, counting down.
CCACTTCATTTGTGTTCCCTAAAACCGAGCGCATCTCGGTACTGAATTTTCTCTGTGTATTTGCTATCTGTGCCTGAGTTTTTGCAACACTTTCTTCGAAGAAATCATCCTCAGTGGCAAGGGTCTCATCTTCAATATTGTTGACTGTAAGATTGCTCTCTAAGGTGCTTATTTTTTCGAGGTAGTTTGCTTTGGTGTTACTAGTGTCAAGTCCATTTTTTCTCAGAACGATTATTTTTTCCTTCTTGAGGAGAAGATTATCTGCTGAATTTTGAACCTTATTCGCATATTTTTCGACCCAATTTAAGAAATCTTTGGGTGTGCCAACTACGGAAAGGTACGGAATCTCATGAACTTGCCCCTCAAGAAGTTGACCCTGAGTCAACTGCAAGACTTTGTTTTCAATTTGAACTTGATAGTTTACTAGTTTCTCACGAATTTCTTCAGCCATCTGACCATAAAGAATATACTTTTGAAAGGCGTCACTTGAATTCTCCACTATTTCAGGAAAATCTTCAGGTCTGGTAATATTTTCTTCATCCATCTCTTGGTCAGAAGGATTTTTACCAAAATAGTAGATGAACTGTTGACGGTAAGATTCTTCGTAAAGAGTAGTCATTAATACGATCTCTTCACATAGGTAGCGCTCACCTTCAGTCAAGCTACCAACGCAACCATTATCTACGAATTGATCGAGTTCAACTTCACTCCTTCGTTCACCTGCAAGTAAGTTAAGGACCTCAGTATACTTTTGAATAGCTTGGAGACTAAAATACTCTACTGCAGGAGGTAATGTCGACTTGCCTGCGCATTCGTTACTGTTACTAATATCTCCAGTTAAACATCGCGAAAATTCTGTATAGTCGATTGTACTCAGGTATCCATCGAGATCACGATTCCGTTTCTTTGCTTCGTCCTTTAAATAAGATTCGGCTTTTTGAAGCGATACTTCAGCAGTCTCAATTTCCTTCTTTATCCATGAATCAAACTCCCTTTCTTGAAAAAGAATAGGGTATGAATCCTCTGTAATAATAATAGGGTTTGTATAGTTCTTAAGCTGTGAGCCTTCTTGTTCTTGGCTACTACAAGATGCCAAAGCCACTCCCATGAGGAAGTATTGGCCTATCCTAACTTTCATTCTTGATTCTCCGAAATTCACGTGAAATTAACTGCACTACGAGATCATGGCAAAGGCAAAGGACGAATGCTTGCAACTCCAGAACTCATATTAAGAATTTTTGTAAGCGCATTACGATACATTGCTTTGTCATCAACGATTGGATCCATCCCAGGGATAGGGTGGAATATCGCAAGTGGAATCTTACACTGATTAGGGGAAATCTGAACCTTATCAATAGTAAGATTGATATCGCGATCAAACCCTCTCTCCAGCACTTGATCGTTGTGAACCATAGCCACCAAGAATAGATAGTTGACTAGATAGTCAAATCGCTCTTGAATAAAACCATACTCAGTAGCCTCTGGTGCAATTTTACCAACTGTGTAGTCTCGCCATTGAAGGCATAAGAACTGCTCGCCAAAGCCGCCGTTTGAGTTTTGCCAAGCTTGATCGATTGTTTCTGGAACACTTGGATTATTATTATTCAAAGCAAAGTAGAGCTTTTCCTTAAGTTCAGATGAATCATAGATTGCTGATGCTTGGGACTCGTTTGAGACGAGGGTTCCCAAAGAGTAGAGGTCACAAGCATCAGAAGAACTATTTTGACGAACTGAACCACTTGATAGATTATCAACCCACCTTGAAACACAATCATCTGAGTTACTATTAAGTTTGGCTTTACTCCGCTCTATATCTGATAAGAGAATCTCCATGAGGTGACCATAGAATGATACTAATGTTTCACAACTCGAAAACTTATTGTGATAGAATGATGATTCACTCATATCCCCTGTATTTGGGTCTGGCAGGTATCTCACAGGAACCATCGATGTAATTTCATTTTTGATAAATGTATTGGATTCACTCGAGTAGGTTCTATCGAACCCATTTGTTTGTATGGCAGGGCATGCTAGCTCATTGTGATAGTTTAATGCAAAAACTTCAGAGAGGTTTTCTAGTTTTTCGATCCAACCAGGCGTTGTCGAGATCCCGCCTACTTGATGATAGTTAGCTGGTTCGGTTGGTCTTAATGATTCATAGTTGAGTGGGGAATTGGTCAACATCTGTAGTGCTAAAAGTCTATGAGGAAGATCTTTAATGTCTACTAGATAATCAGATATTTCAGCCATATACGATATTACTACCGACTGGAAGCTATTAGACCAGTACAGGTGATTATTTACTAGTTGGAGAGCCGTACTCGATGTCTTTGTTTCAAAGTTCTCTTCAGGCCACAAGTAGGCATAGAGCGATGCGCTAGCTTCTGTCAACAATAGGTTCCTATAAGGAGTTAGGAAGTTATTCGTACCCCAGGTTTCATCGACTAGATCACTAAATTCGCTGACTATATCTGAGAATGCATTAGAATTGGACCTTAGGTCTTGGATAGTATAGGCCGCATTGTAGATTTCACTTGCTAGACGTCTTGACTGACTGTTCCATGTTGTTTGATTCCACCCCTTGGTTACGTTATCCTTGTATTGCTTGTTGATCAAACTCTGCGTTAATGCTGAGCCAAGCTCCAGAATTTCAAGATAGTCTTCTTGTTGTTGAGCACTAAATTCTAGGTGATCGATTAATCTTTGAAGCCTTCCTAATTGCTCATCAAACCAAAGGTCATCTGGATTTGCTTCTTCAGTATTTATTGACACAGACGTTTGAAATGTCTCCTTTTCAACGTCAGGCAAATCATTTGAGTAAGAAAATTGTCCACTATCGAGACCTTGCGTGGGGTTAGATATGCGCCAATTATACCATCCTATGACACCGGGAAAGTATGCTTCAAGACTAGCTTTGTTGCCTGAATTAATGTTTGCCCGTGAAATCGCAAAATGAAATGCGATCTCCTTAGCGATAAAATTAGGTATCTCACTATCGTTTTTCCATTCGTTGATAAAGTCGTTGAACTCTATCTCTCTATTCTTAAATTCGTTTGGAAACTGACTATAAAAGCCAATATAGGCATATGCCTTGTCATAATCAGCTTGATCAAGGGCAGTGTGAATAATTGAAAATACGCTTGCTTCGTCTCCTATTTCGAGATCCATGACATCTTCAAAATGGTTGGCTTGTGCGATTCCAATCCAAAATAAGATTGTTAGGGTGACATAAAGTTTCATATTAAATAGGCTCCTTGAAGTTGATGCTCTCTAAATTAAGATATCCAAAATCGCTATGTTTTCTGAGTGCAGATGTGAGTGGAGTTGTTGCACCTGTTATGAGTCCTTTAAGTTTGCTTTCATCGAAGTAAGCACCTCCGGAACTTCCTCGCCATCCAGCGCAAGGAACTTTCATTCCTCCAATTCTTGTATATTCCGGACTGAAGGCCTTCGGAAGGAAGCTTTGGACCAGGAATATATTATCTTTGTTACTAATAGGGGTATAGACTTGCCTTGTTTCCTTGAAATCATCGACTTCTTTCCAATGAATCAATCCCGCTGGAAGAACCTCCTTAGTGAATTTTGACAGCAACCCATCAAGGTATCTGTTCGGTTTTACCCAAGCTGGCATTTTTTTGATCAAGCGATTGATATTTTGTCTCAATCTGAGGCTTGTATTCTCTGGGATCACAGTGAATGCTTGGCATACAGGCTCAATTGGTGGAGGCATCTCTGAAAGTCCAACTACTGTTATGCTTGCCTTTGTGAGATCTTTGCCATCTACTTTCCGGAAACTACTAGTTAAATGGTATTCAATAGGATTTAGTCGATTGTTGATCGAGTCAAACTGATAGATTGAGAAATTCCTGCAGTGATCGGGGCAGTTGTCTAGGCTATGTGAAGTTGTTATGATTTCACCATTGTCCACTACTGCACTGCTGAAAAATTCTTGATCTGCAATCGTTTTTTCAATGAGAACCAGTTCTGCAGCCTTCAAACTAGAGAATGATCCAGCGAGAACAAGGTGCAAAAAGAAAATATAAATAGCTACTACATTAGTGAACATTTAAGTCTCAAATCGAAAAACAAGTTACCTTAAAACGCTTATAGTCTAAGATTGGCTTGGCATCTCGTGTAATGACCTCAACAGCTGAGTTTGTCACAGTACGAGCCCCTAAGTTTTGGCTGAACGACTCGATTGCTATTGTGGGAGTTGAATCGTTTCCTCAAATATGAGCATATGAATTACCCATATCAGTTGCAGAGAGGGTCAATTTTATTCCATCACTCTCGTCACTTGCTAGGATACAAGAAAGGGTAGGCAGATCTTCCAGATTGATATATAGACGTCCCTGTTTTAAAGCAAGAATACCGTCGGCTGACTTTACAAGATTGCCGGGATTTTCAAGTAGAGAAAGAGTTGAGGTTCTCCCATGATGGCTCGTGTAGCTTATTCCAGTTTCGGGGTTAGATTCTAAGTTCATGGAATAAATTTCTGGCACATCAATTGCTTGCCAGCTATTTCCAATCTTAATGTAGCGAGCAGACCGCTGATAGGATCCTTGGAGTATAATATCTTCACTATGCCGGTTATCGAAGTTACCTGTGCTCTCTGTCTCTTTGTGAGGAATCTTAAGACTTCCCCCTCGATGATTCTTAAAAATAGTTAGAATTTGATTCTGTTGACCTCCTTCTAGGGATTCTATAATGACTTTCAACCCATGGTCGGCACGAGGATTTGTGTGGACCGTAATTAAATCAATGTTATCAACAGCAACTTTCGAGAATACCTGACCGTCTCTTTCAGGCTTAAGCTCAAGTCTTCTATTTCCATTGTTTATCTGATCCTCAAGGAGGGCTAGTTTAGCTTTCATTTGGGTTAGTTGTTGGGCTAATTCAGTATTCGTCGGTGTTGCATGTGTGGATGTACCTAGGGGCAATGCGATGAGTAAGGTAGATAACTTCACAGCTTTCATTTCTTTCCTCGTATAGAAAATTCCCAGTTTACTAGCTAGAGAGGGAATGTTTTCGAAGTCGTTTAAGCCCGGTACAAATTACCGGCAGCCCAAAGACACCAATGCATAGTTTAAATTGCACTTGCTATAGACTAATTATGGATTTTAATACTAAGTTTAAGATTGTATTGAATTTTTTTTTATTAAAAGCACGCTTAGTAGCGTTGGATTGGTGCACCAATTTGCTATGTAGGTCGAAATGATTGACTTGCTTTAGTTTTTGAACCTTCAAAACCAGATGATCGAAAGGCTCTGACAAGTACTCTTAGTTGTTGTCGATGCTCTCGAAAGCTAGTATCAAAGGTTCTCCACCAAGCATCGTCTGGGTATGGAGTTCATTAAAGTTAAGTTCTTTCGTCTATGAGACAAACTTGAAAGAAATATTATAACGCTACTATCATCACAGACAAGGTTAGGCATCTAGACTAAAGCCAATCTGAAAGGAGTTTCTTTTGCGACTGTTATCGAAGGTTATTGTGGCGTCTCTGCTATCAATGGGGGCTGTTGGTTCAGCCTCCGATATTGAGAACATAAAGAAAGAACTGATTTCTCAGAAAAGTAAGATTCTACTGCTGGAGCAAGAGAAAGCTAATAATTCTGACTTTAGTGCGATGGTTGTTTATAACAGTGTTGCGAATACCCACGGAAACATTGATAGCACAGTATATCCGTATGTAAATACTCTTAAGTTCTGGCAAATACCGTACGCTGATAGATTTAAAGAGAAGGGGATTAATACCCTTCACACTAATTACTACAATCCCATTTTGTACCTAGTAGATGGAGCCGCCACATACGTTGATGTTATCGAGGATATTACAGGCAAAAGCGCGATAGTGATGATCGCTACTGCAGATTCGATCGACAAAACTACGATGAAGTTTTCGAATCCTATTGCTGTTTTTGGTGATGCTGGGGTATTTGATAATCAATTTAGTCGTGGATGGAGTGCTTCAGACTTTGATGGGGATTCTAGTGAAAGAAATTGTGCTAGCATTTGGAAAGGAGTCTCTCAACACTATGGGAAATGTTGGAGATATAACTTAGGTGCTGATGATGAGATTCCGAGGGAAGACGATCACTGGGGACCACATGCTCATAATGGTGTACTGAGAAGTTTCCAGCTAAAAGTAGAAGAATCCGGTGGGAAATACTCTAGAGTGAAGCGAATTACTCGCTATCGTATTTTCGCTAATAGCGGTTTGGACTTGAATGAGGTCAAAACGAAGTTGATCCAGTCCGTGGAGTAATCAGCTTTGTTCGACACATTCCCTAGCTAAGACCTGGCATATCGGGTCTCTCGCTTGACTCCACCCGAGGTATGTAGAGAATGTAGATCGTTCCAATTACTCCCATCAGAGATTTGTCGGCCCTGAGCTCAACTCTTCAATTGATTTTTTATAGTAAGTGCCGGAGCAGCTAAGCTTGCTGCTCTTGACACTTCTGACTAACGATTTTTCTCTTAGCGTGCTATAGAACAATTGCGAAGTTCTTTTGTTACTGCATCAGAATGATCAAAAGCTAAGCCTTTAAGTGCGCCGGAATCATAGTGAAATTCAAAATTTTCATATATGTCACCTACGAGATAAAAAACTTGTCCCTCAAGTTGATCTCCGTAAAGAGTAATGCTTTCTCTTGAATCAATTGTTATATCGAAGGTGACCCTAAGTTCACTATCAATATAAACATCCCTAAAGTACCAATTTAAATTGGGTTCACAGGTCAATGTGTCGCCAGCCTTGAAGATAAACTTTCCTGCATCAATAATGCTTACATCTAAATTGTTGATGTTACCATCATCCAAATCACTAGGCTCAATTATACCGCCATTCTCAGCACAAGCTTTAAGATCAAGGCTATTAGGTCCGGCTAGAATTTCTTTTGAAAGCCCATTACAAGGTGTATATTTCGAGCTAGCAATCAAGCTATCCTGAAGATACAGGTTGACATCAAACTTATGAGTTCCAACAGGAACGACAATAGCTTCACTAGATCCACTACTTAGGGTGGCAATGGTACTATCATTCATAAGCAATTCAATCTTGTCATAATCCGCGGGAAAAGCTGGCAAAGTAATAGTTGCCAAGTCACTTGATTCACCTCCCGATTTGCCGCAAGCACCTAGAACCAACGAAATACCAGTGACTGTTAGTAACGACTTCATAAAATAAGCTCCTTAGTAGTTGCAGACAGGCAGATCCTCGTCTGCTATATCATTAATAGGTTGAAACCTTCGCGCATATTGCCAACGAATTGTTTTAACCTGTGCTCGGCTTCTACTTGCGCGACAACCCTTATCTAAAAAGGCATTTTGATCGAGTGGAAAAATATCTAGGCAAGCTTCATTGGACCAAAGTCCACGATTGTTTCTGGTACAGGTGAACTCAAGCCCCATCAAGTGTCTTGCTAAAGATGTGTCAGTGATCTCATATTCGGTACATGATAAAACTTGTGAGTCCCCAAATACTTCGTAGCAGGATCCGATTCTGGCTACTTTTGCATCGAGAGCTTCGGTACAAGAATCATTTTCCCAGACTCTTTCGTTAGCCCAACACTCTTTTTCTCTAGTACTACTTTTTGAGGTAAAGGCTGTATGATTTGAATTGGTAAGGCTACAGATTCGCGGCCTTTGTAGCTGCTCAAAATAGCTGTAGTCAATTCTTGAAATCTCTTCAATAACACCGCAACCTTCGCTGATATCGAGGGACTCGATCTTCTTTTCACACGGGCCCGTGCGCCACTCGACAACGATTTCAGAGTCTCGTGAGCCACATAGTGCAGTGCTAGGGTCAGTGAATTTGGAAGGGGCGGAAAAGTATTCGGTACATGATGCTGACTTGCGTGTCTCCGCAGATATTCTTGCGCAGGAGCCAAGCAAAACTCTAAATCTTTCGTAGCTGGGGGTGATTTCTTCCGAAGTTGTCTCACATTTGAGACTGTTGACCAAGGGGGTAGCAGTAGGAGCACAGAGGGGCACTTTTGCAAGGTCGTAGTTTTCAAGGTCCTTAGTTTCAAAGCGGGCTACAAGTCCATCATCCGAAATGATTTCTATCTCCCGATCTTCGGTGGTATAGCCAATACAACCTTTTGGGGAAATATCTTTATAAGTTTTGTCATCAATTCTTACAGTTAGCTTCCCGTAGTCGATAGGAGACTCTTTCGAGTAATTTACTTTTATATATTGAGTATTTGGCTGCTTGGTGAGAAACCCACACGTCTGCCAAAAGTCGTAGCCTCCATCTCCAAAGGGCGAAAGAGTTGTTTTCTGCAAGTCAGGAGATTTTAACGCTGGGTTCGCTTCGATTGTGATTCCTTGGCTTCGACCGCGATCATTTATGAACAGCTGCACGACTGTATTTGATTCTAGCTGTATGCAGCCTTTAGGGTTCACAGCAAGGGTAGCACCCTTCGAAATTGACAAGTCATCAAGAGTAATATCAAAATCACCTTTTCCTAGTCTGTCGCCTGCTTCAGACTCGACATAAATTGCTCTCTGATTGAGCTTTCCGCAAAGAATCTCGTCAGAGTTATAGCTGTTGCTGAAGTCGCTTTGGCATGATGAGAGAAGGCCTAGTAGGAAAACGGTGTCTGTTACTTTTTTCATTCAATCGCAATACTTATGAAACGGATATCGTCTCCCAAGAGACTCGGTGATAGAAAGAGAAAGTGGCTCAAGGAATATTGCAAAGTTTCGTTTGTGCGACTGCAAATTAGAGTCATCGTGAGCGAAACTTGTAGCTCATGAAGCTAAAGAAGTCACTGACTCCTAGTAAAGGCTTTGATGGTTCTTTCAAGTCTGCTAAAGAGCTGTAGTTTCGTAATGAATGTCAAGAAAGTTACCACATGAAAACAGAAAATTTAGTTATACTTATTCTCTCAGCAATCATGCTAAGCAGCTGTATGTCAGTCTACAAAAGCTCTCAGGTCTTCCTTGGTCCAAATGGGCACGTTGTATTCTGTGAAGCATCAGTGTCAAGTAATAGCTATCTTCATGCGCAGATCATGAGTTCAAAGGCCGATGAAATGTACCTCGATTGCGTCGATAGAGCCTATGATGCAAAGTACATAGCTGTGACAGAAGGTATTTCTGATCTGCCAATCGAGGAACGAATAAGGTTTTACCAAGATTCCAACGGCGAGGATGAGGTTTCGCCTTATGCTAACGACGGCTTTATGAACCTTGAACAAATTTTTTAAAAAGGGCTCTCTCAAGCAGATTGAATCTAATTTTTAGTCAAAAAATTTCCTTTGCAATAAACCACCCCAAGAAGTCCGATTAAGCTATCGGAAATGGACCAGGCCTTTATAAGCCCTGACTACCCGCAGAGTAATTGCAAATCGAGTGCTAGCACAAGGAACGGAAAAGACGTATAACAGAGCCAAACAGCCAAGGGATTTAGCTAAAGCTATGCGTTTCATCTCTGTGTTCATTGAAGACTACAACTATCGACGTTATGTCACGCCATACGATAAGCTACCCTACCATCGCTAGATAATAAACTGCTAAGCTCCCGTAAGTTGAAGCTAGAAAGAGCCCGGGAGAAGAGAAAATTTATCTGGAGAAGCGAACTCTCAAATTGAGCTTGCAAATATGGCTTAAGCTATGTCAAGAGATTGCCGGGAGGTTGGGTTTCCGCATTGGCAACACACTTTTAAGCCTCACTTTTCAGGGAGCGGTACCCTAAGTATCATAGAGAGTTTGTTGGGTATCGATAACTGATTGGGCTTGACTGAGTTGTTTTTCTAGTCTAGCTACTTTCATTTCAAGCTCAGATGTTTATTTCTTTGCATCTGCCGCAGGGTCCAGCTTTGGTCCGAGCTTTGTTGAGAAAGCCCTAGAATGGCTAGCATCAAACTCTCGCTTCGAATCGGATACTTGAGAACTGTATAGACCTTCACGTCTGAGTAATTCTCCGACAGCTCCATGGGTGTCACAGCATTCTTCTCGTTGACAGAGAATTTCCAGCTTTAGGGGTAACTGTATCTGGCTGCACTGATACTAAATACCGATATCGTAAATGGTATGTTTTTCAAACCTGAGTATAACAAATCAAAAGAACCTTTGAATATGAGATCTATATCTGCACTTCATTTGTTGACAATGGCTCTAGTCTTTAGTGCTTGTGGAGGGGGAGGTGAAGGGAAAGACGGTGTTAGTGGAGAGAGCTGTGTCCTGACTGAAACGGATATTATCTGTCAAAATAACACTTTGTCGTTAAAGTCATTTCAAGGTGAGAAAGGGGATTCCTGTGAGCTTGTTGAGGACAAGCAAGTGATTCAATGTGGCAACAATTCCTTGGCTATCAGAGATCTGAAGGGTGAAGACGGTAGTAGCTGTACGATTGTTGAAGTTGACGAAGAATCAGTAATTAGATGTGGTAATGAAACTATTCCTCTCTCCATTCTTAAGGGCGAACAAGGAGAAAAGGGCGACCAAGGAGAAAAGGGCGACCAAGGAGATAAGGGTGACCAAGGAGAAAAGGGCGACCAAGGAGAAAAGGGCGACCAAGGAGATAAGGGCGACCAAGGAGATAAGGGCGACCAAGGAGATAAGGGCGACCAAGGAGATAAGGGCGACCAAGGAGATAAGGGCGACCAAGGAGATAAGGGTGACCAAGGAGAAAAGGGCGACCAAGGAGATAAGGGTGACAAAGGAGAAAAGGGCGATGCATCTTACTTTACAGAGATAGCCAACGTCCGACTTTTAAGCAACAGTATGCCTGGAAATAAAATTGGAGAGGCAAGCTCCCTATTTACTTGTCAAGCAGATATTTTATCAAATGATAGTTTACTATTATATAGGCCGGTAGGGGTACGATTAGTTAGGAATGGAGAGTCCACTGATGCTCAAGTCCTGAAGTGGGATCGGAAAGGCGAGCAATGGAAGGTATCATTCCCAATCGAAAGTGGGACTATTGAATCAGGAGATCGACTATCTTGCAAAATTACAATTTTTCATATTCATTTGGTTGCTACAGCTACAGGGCAAAGTCCCGACGAAACGGTAGTTGAAGAGAGCAGGGTTAACGTATCTGCCCGGAAGCACCTTAGATTTTCAAGTCTTGTACCTATTCTAGATGATTCGGGGAAAATTACGTCTTTTGATTTAGGCTTTGATAGTGAAGTCGATGGAGGAAATCTCGAAACCTGTAAATTCTTAGTTTACACTGCAAGGGCAGCTGGTCCCAAAAACATCGTATATCACACAAAAGATCTATCCTCAGTTAAGCAAGGAAGAAATAATCTGAGCCTTGTACCACGTGGCGACCGCTTAAATTCAGTAGATCTGATAGCTGAAATCACAGATCTTAAAGCAATTTGCTTGGGGGATGGTAACCGCATAGAATTTGAGAATAGCTCTATGTCGGCTGATTTTCTAATGAATGAATTCCATCCATTGAGCGTAAATTAACTGTCCATTTTTAACTATTTCTGCCTCTCTAAAGGGAGGTAGAACGACTCCCTCCTAAGTGTCTAGTAACCAAAGACGCGCCTCCGGATAGCCAGGAATTAGCCAGACAAATTTCTATCTAGTTTTCAAAGATAATGGGTAGGCTTTATGAATCTTGAACAAATTTTTTTAAAAATGGCCCTCGCAAGCAGATAGAATCAAATTTCTAGTCAAAAAAATTTCCTTTGCAATAAATCACCCCAAGAACCATCCAAACAAAGAGGCCAGGCCAAAAGCCAGGCCTCCCGTATCCCATTGAAGTAAGCGATGACATGATCCTCAGATCATGAGTCAATCTCTTGACTTTTCGATATGAATGGTTCGTGTGGACCCATCTTGACGGTTTCGAGGTGGGTCTTTTTCGTGACTGATGGCAATCCTTGCCCATCCATCCATTAAAAATCTCCGTTATCCTAGGACAGTATACCTTTGTATTCGGAGAGCTTCATGATTCTCTATCCCAAGCGTTTCGCGTTTGTGGCCCTTCTGATTTCCTTTATCACCATAAGTTTTTGGACAGGGTCTCGCTATCCTGCCTTGAATCAAAAAGCGATGATGGCTGAGTCGGCGTCTGTAGCTGATACGATTGCGGCATTTCCCATCCTTGAGGTTAAAGATGAGTTTCCGATGTGGAAAAAAATTGCCTACACCACAGTGAATTGGGCCAATGACAATAAGAAGGGGATGACCTTTGGAGTGATCATTGGCGGTCTATTTCTAACTCTCTTTAACTACCTTCAGTTTCGGCAGAAGGGGAACAAGATGCTCAAAACCTTTTATGGGTTTTTGCTGGGATCGCCATTGGGGGTTTGTGTAAATTGCGCAGCGCCGGTATTTAAAGGAGTCCTTCAATCAAAACAGGCGGAACTTGCCTTTGCAATGATGATCAGCTCGCCCACCATGAATATGGTGGTGCTCACTATGCTGTTTAGCCTTTTCCCGTTTTATATGGCTGTTACGAAAACCTTGTTTGTTCTGATCGTGATCTTTGCTGGAGTGCCCCTAATCTCTACGCTGCTAGGTGCGGATCACCAGCTAAAAGACTGGCTCAAGCTTGAAAAAGAAGATGTGAACCTTGGTCAAAACTGTGATGTGAAGCATCGTGAGCCATATGGCGAGGCCATTTTTGGTTTTCTAAAAGACATCTTTCGGAATATCAAATTTATCATCGTGCGCACGGTGCCCTTGATGTTGGTGGCGGGTTTTCTCGGCTCTGTTGTCTCGCACCTTGTATCTCTTGATACCATCATGGCTGGAGGCGGCATTGGAGTCGTATTGTTGGTTGCCGCTGTGGGGCTATTTTTACCGGTACCAGTAGCCTTCGATATCATTTTGGTGAATGCTCTTTTTACTGCTGGCATGGCTCCCAATCTAACGTTGATTCTACTCTGTACCCTCGGCATTTATAGTTCCTATTCTTTTATGATTACCTGGCAAAGTGCTTCCAAGCAATGGGCTACTGGTCTTAGCGCTGTGATTTTCTTGATGGCAGTGGCACTTGGTCTTACGGGGGATCAGCTCCATCGGGTGTTCTACCTAGAGCCCAATATTGAGGCCTACAAAACAATGCGTGGGGCTCCAGAGGCCGTAGTGATGGAAGAAGACGAGATCCTGGTTGAGGAGCAAGAGCCAGCAAAGCCCCTAATATTTCAAAGTGTCTGGCAGAAGGGTAATGTTATCGTCGAAGGTGCGCCTTTTCAAGTGAAGACTAATCAAGAGGGGCGTTTCGCGCGATCCGAAGGGCAGTTTTTCGGTCTGCGAGAGGGATTCGCATATGGCATCCGCGATTATCCCGATCCATTTTGGATCGGTCGAGGCACAGGGTCTGGGGACTTCAACGGCGATGGTTGGCAAGATGTCGCCTTCGGTAGCGACACCGGCATCAAGCTGTATCGCAATGTAGGGGGTTTGTTTGAAAAGGTCCTGCTTACAGTAAAGACCAGTCGCTATCGAGTTTACTCAGTCGCTTTCATAGATTGGAATAACGACGGTTGGCTGGATCTCTTCTTTACCACCTATCTCAAGGGAAACTTTGTTATATACAATAAGAACGGAGTGTTTAGTTCTGAACTTGAGCCGGTTCCTAACAACAAGGGTATTTTAACAGTTAGCCCGAGCTTTGGTGACTTTGATCGCAACGGCTTTCCCGATATCTATAATGCAAACATGGCTCTTGGCATTGTCACAGGCTTTCATCACTACGGCCCTGGTAGGCAAAATAGCATCACATTCAATCACGGCGACCGGTACCAGGAAGCTCCCCTTGATCAAGTGGATGGAGAATCCATGGCATCCTTAGTAAGTGATTTTAATCAAGACGGTTGGCTTGATATCTACGTGAACAACGATTTCACGGTTCCCGATTATCTCTACTTTGGAAAATCAGGAGGCCTGGCACTGGCGTCTAGAGATGCGATGGCTAAGATGAAGTCTCCGTTTTTCTCCATGAGTATCGACTCGGGAGACCTCAACAACGATGGGACTATGGATTACGTATCTAGCGGCACCATCGAAACGGCTAAGTTCCTAGCTGATCAACGAGAGATCGATGGGGTTCCATACAAAGACTACTCTATATTCAAGAACGATGAGTCTTGGTGCGAGTCGATCCAAGAAGCTGGCTTTCGCCAGCGTTGTTTGGCAGATCGTAAGCTTAATAAACGTATAAACTTGAAGCAGAAGCCAAAGCTTGATGTTGCAGAATGTAGCAAAATCAAGGAGTCGGCCGATCGGGAGGACTGCTTGCTGGCTGTGATGTGGATGATTGTGACAAGCAATCAGCCCGTGGACAACTGCCAGGAAAAGTTTGGCTTTGATCAAACTATCCGTGAAGTTTGCGATTTGCATAAGGCTCGCAAAGCGCCCTTAGCCCGAGACTTGTTTCAACAGTATATGGCTCAAGAAGACAAGGCGCACATCTATCTAGGGGATGGTCACGGCAGTTTTCGGGCGATGCCAGTGGCTCACCCTGGTGGCTGGACGTGGAGCATGAAGATTGCTGATCTGGATAACGATGGTTGGCTAGACATTTTCAATGCAGAAGGTGCGGTTCGGGAAGGACAGTTTGGGTTCAATGTCTTACTTCATAACCAAGAGGGCAAGGGGTTTGAGCAACGGCAGTTCTCTTGGGGCATGGTGGATGACTTTGGAATGTTTTCTTTTTCCTATATCGATTTTGATCATGATGGCGACCTCGATATTATTGCCAATAGTGCTGTAGGCCCGGTGAGATTGTATGAAAACCGTTTGAATAACAACAATCGCTTGGCGGTGATGGTCAATCAAAAAACAGGAAACTACTATGGCTTGCATAGCAAGATTCAAATCACTACTGGAAGTGGCAGAACCTACCTCCGAGAGATCAAAGCCGGGGGAGGCTACCAATCCTTTGATGCCCCGATCGCCTATTTCGGTCTCGGAGAGGATGAGCAAATTCAGAAGATCGTCCTGTCCATTCCTGGTCGGGAAGCCATTGAAATCAATGAAAAACTGCCAGCAAATCAGCTCTACCGGATATCAATCCAATAACCGCATTAGCGCTGCAACGTTAGAATCTTAAACAATATCTACTGAGTAGGCCGGCTTCCAATAATTCCATTGAAATTGTCATGAAATTCTCCTAAAAATGCCGCGTCAATAGTCTCTCCTAACCAAAAGATGGAGTCTTTCATGAAGTTATTACTAACTTTTGTGCCGGCAATGATGGTGTCGACCCTTTGCTTTGGCGTGTTCAAGCAGACGAAAACTGTAGGGCCTGCGGACCGCCCTGCTGAGCTAAAATTGCCCCGATTTTACAAGGAATCGAAGCAATATCCACTGGTTGTTCTACTGCATGGGCGAGGAAACAGTGCCAGCCTTACAGATTTATACCTCGGACTATCTCGCAACCAAGATCAACTTGGCTATGCTTTACTCTTGCCAAATGGCACAGACCGCCTAAGTGATGGCCAGAAGGTTTGGAATGCAACTGCTGAATGTTGTGCCGACAACCCTGATTCAGATATTAATGATTCTAGGTACTTAGTAGGCCTGATTGAGGAGGTGAAGGCAAGCTACAGCATTAACGCAGACCAAGTCTTTGTGATGGGGCACTCCAATGGTGGCTTTATGTCCTATCGTTTGGCCTGTGATACCAATGGTTTGATCAAAGGCATCGTGAGTGTTGCTGGGTCAACCTTCGCCTCCGCAGACCAGTGTCTAACGGAGACTCCGATCAACGTGCTTCAGATTCACGGTGTCGATGATTCAATTGTTCCATACGATGCTGAGGGCAAGGATTATCCGGCAGCTCCAGACACGGCGCAGCGTTGGGCTGATCGCAACCAGTGCCAGCAGGTTCAAGAAAATCTGCTAGCACAGAACTTACTCCTTTTAACGGCAGAGCCAGGAAGCGACGAAAACGGTAACATCAGTATTGATGGCAATCTTTTCGAGCTAAGCTTTAAGGCGGAAACTGATGAAGTGATCTATAGTCAATGTGCAGACGACACCAAAGTCGGTTTATGGAGCATTAATGGAGCAGATCACGCCCCAGTTTTTATCGGGCGCAATGTGATCCGCAAGGCCTTGGAGTTTGTTGGATACCAGAAATAATCTATGATTCCGACTCTAAAAAGATGAGCCGGGTCCTTGCAAGAATGCCAACTCCTCTTCTGTGCTCTCCCGCTCCAAAAGCTGGTTGCGGTGCGGAAAGCGACCAAAGCGCTCGATGATATCCCGGTGCTTGATTGCATAGCTAATTGCACTTTCGATCATGGGGCGGGTCGGCTCAGTGCTTCGATTTCGTAACTTTTCAAAACTTTCGATTCCTAGGTTTTGCACCTTAAGATCTTCAGCATGCATCGTCGGCATCAGCGTGAAATAACCGTACACAGTAGGGACTCTTAAATAGTCTTCCGATGCGATGCTCTCCAAACTGAGAGCTAAGGATTTTTTATCAAAATGCCAGGCCATGTGCGAGTTGCGATGAATATTCCTTGGAAACTGGTCCAACAGCACGATCAGTGCCGTGCGCCCTTCGGGGTTCAGCGTCCAGCGATCCAGGGCACCCATGAAGGCGATGTCTAGGTATGATCCAAACTTCTGCTGGATGAGCTTATCGAATTTCGCGTCCTTGGTGAACCAAGCCTTCGATTTCTCGGCAGCTACCTGGCCCTGATCCAAGGGGCCAAACCAAAAATCGAGAATGCTTTGGGCGAGTGGTTCCAAGCTCATGGGGCCTCCTGAAGTTTAAGTATAAAAAAAGCGAAGCGTAAACCGCTTCGCATTTCTAACATCATCCTGGAACAAAAATTACTTAATTTTTGCTTCCTTGAATAGGACGTGCTTCTTGACTTTTGGGTCATACTTCTTGAGTTGCAGCTTCTCACGAGCGCGCTTCTTAGAAGTTGTGTAGAAGTATCCTGTTCCTGCAGAGGAAACCAATCGGATGAGTTCTCTG
Organism: Pseudobacteriovorax antillogorgiicola; assembly: GCF_900177345.1. Classification (NCBI taxonomy): domain Bacteria; kingdom Pseudomonadati; phylum Bdellovibrionota; class Oligoflexia; order Oligoflexales; family Pseudobacteriovoracaceae; genus Pseudobacteriovorax; species Pseudobacteriovorax antillogorgiicola. Next base: position 180,688 of record NZ_FWZT01000011.1, on the reverse strand, counting down.
TTATTCTTACCTTTTGCCATGCTAGCTCCCAACCATTATGAGTTCAGCTTATCTGCTGTATTGTATAAACGCGAGAAAGGCATATGAGCCCTGGAACGCAGCACATTATCAGCACCTAACGGTTGCTTTCAAGCTCTTTTTCTTAAATTCTCTAAAGCTTAAGCAGATTGGTTTTCCTTTATACCCCGGAGGTGGTACATTGATCATATACGTCACCGTTTTTATTTAATTTTGTTCGGAGATTGTGAAATTGTCGCTAATGGAACAAATCAAAGGCGATTTAAAGGACGCCATGAAAGCTAAGGACAAGTTTAAAACACAAGTACTAAGAATGGTCCTAAGCGAGTTTAACTACGCCAATACAGCACCAAACGCCGAGGGCGATGATCAGATGGCCCTCAAAGTTCTGAGCTCTTACCACAAGCGTTTAGTGAAGTCCCTCGATGACTATCCAGAGGGAGATCGCCGCAATGATATTCAAAAAGAGGTCGCGCTGGTCGCCCTCTATCTGCCAGCTAAAGTTGGGGCTAGAGAGGTTGAAGCGGCGATTGACAAGCTCTTTGCAGATACAGAAGAGCGGCAGTTCGGTGTTTTAATGAAGTCTCTCATGAAGCAATTTGGTCAGAAGGCTGATGGCAAGCTCATCAGCACAGCCCTTAAGAAGAGGCTCGGTGAATGAGGGAGACCCTTGAAGCGATTGCATTGCGGGCTGGCCAAGAGATTATGAGATTCTACCCCATCTCTGAAGAGCAAATTCAGGGCAAAGCCGATGGTTCACCGGTGACATCTGCTGATCTTGCAGCCCACCAAATCATTATTGAGCAACTAACAAAAATCTCGGACTTTCCTATTGTTAGCGAAGAGAGTTTTGATCCAGGTCTCTATCCCCCACAAGCATCTCGATTTTGGCTGGTCGATCCCCTAGATGGAACCAAAGACTTTATCCGTGGTACTGACCATTTTACGGTTAATATTGCCTTGATCGAAGAGGGAGTGGCTACGGTCGGGGTGGTCTATGCTCCCGTGAGTGATGACGTCTATAGTGCCTATCAGGGGGGGGCCTTTAAAAACGGGGCAAAAATTCATACAAGCCCTGTCAACCCAGAGATGATTGGAGCCATCAGTCATTTCCATAAGGGTGATGAGGTGGATGCCTTTTTTATTCGCAATCAGATTGAAGTGAAAGAGGCAATTGGCTCGTCTCTTAAGTTTTGCTTGTTGGCAGAAGGAGTGATTGACATCTATCCTAGGCTCAGTCCCACATCCGAATGGGATACTGCGGCAGGGCAAGCTGTAGCTGAAGCCGCTGGTTGCCAGGTGATCGATCTGGAAACGGGGAAGCCCTTGCGGTATGGGACTTTACCCATTTTAAACTCCAATTTTATCGCGGCGAAGCCAGGAATTACTTGGGTATAGATACCAGTTTGTACTAGCAGGCACATTTCGTCATAATAGAACTGAGGTTTTATTTGCTAAGGGATGACTCATGCTGCATCGTCCGTTCAAGATGGTTCTTGTCGATGACGAACCAGAAATCATCGACATTTTATCCGAATGTATCCAAGATATGTTTCCTGGGATCTTCGAGGTCAAGATATTTAGTGATCCTGTAAACGCACTTGAGTACATCAAAGAAGAGGCGGTGCTGATCGTCATCACAGATGTTCGGATGCCCCATATCAACGGTGACCATCTCAATCTTAAGATCAAGCAGTTGGGCAAGGGGGTACAAACGATCATCCTAACTGGCAATCAAAGCTATATGACAGCAATCACCTGTTTTCGCGATGGTGCCAATGGCTATATTTCAAAGCCTTTTGAAATGGTTGATATTCAAAAAACCATACAGAGCGTCCTTGAAACGATCTTGAGTTGGGAAAAAGTCTTTGAAAAAGTTACACATCAAGTTAAAGAGGCTTCCTAGCCTTGGACTGATATTTTGTCTTTCTTGTTCAGGCTCATCGTTCAATGTCACGGGTTATCTGGCCCTACCTTTCGAAGATAATGCTGTCGATCAGCGCTCCAAAGCCTATTCCCTTTATGACAAAGGAAAATACGAGGAAGCCTTAGAGTTTGCCTTAAGGTCTTTCGAGCTGGACTCCACCAGTGAGGAGTCTGCAGTTTTGCTGGCTTCCATTCATATGGGCTTGGCTGGGATCGATAGCTTTCAATTGGTGGAGAATTTGATCTCTCAGAATGAGGGGACTGCCCTTCAGGAGGATAGCAATGCAGCATCGAGTCTCGCTGGGCTTTCCGATCTCGTGGGGCTAAGTACTACCGAGTATACGAGCTTGACCTTAACGAACAATGAGAAGGATGGTGTTCAAGGAGCGCCAACCTCTGGAGTTTTTGCCGAGCTTCCCGTGCTGCTGCCTAAATCAGCGGTAGAAGCGCGCATTTCTGGAGGCGATACCATCTACAATATCGCCCAAGCGATTGAGGTTCTATGCCCCTTTGTTGGCGAAGATGTGAAAATTCTGGGTGAATCTGGCGACATTCGCCACACGGACGAAGCCTGTGCGCCTCAGGGAGAGCAACGCTTTCGATCGAAATCTCATTTCAACTGGGCTTTCGCCCATCTAGCCGAAGCCATTCTCTTCAACGGCGTGGTGCTCTATGCACCCACCAGCGAAACTCCCAACCTTCAGGCAAGGGGGGCTGTGCTCGATGATCCAGGGGTCACGGCCAATCTCACCGAGTACATCGCAGCCGTGAATGAGCTTGCAGCGGTGACTGATATCATCATGCCGACCGATCAAGAAGAATCCGCCAACTCGATGCTACTGGCTATGTTTAATGACCTAGAAGCTGCATCTCTCGGGTTCTCAAGTTTGGCGGGTCTCCCCGAATCTGTCTCAGGAGGAATCGTCAGCTCTTTGTCCGACTTACAAAGCCAAAGGGATAGTCTCAGTCCAGCAACTGACGAGAATGAAAGCTCCTCGGCCCTAAAAAACCAGCTCACTTCTGGTTTGGCTGGTGAGTTGCAGTCGCAGATCACCGCAAAAAGTGAGGCAGGTGAATTGGATAGCGAGAGCCAAGCAGAGCTTTGTACAGCCTATGACTCTATCTCAACAGAGCCATTTGATATTTGTGATAATTAAGCTAACATAGGGAAAATGAACCGACGAGGTGTCTCCCTATGTTGCGCTTTCTCATTCTATACCTTTTTTTATCAGCCTGTACGTCATCTGAAAAAATACTACCCATGAAGACGCTCAGACGCTCGATTTTTAAGATCCACGTAATTTCGAAAGAACCCCGTTTTAGCCAGCCTTGGCTCTATCAATCGAGTTCCCGTTCTTCAGGTAGCGGCTTCTATATTGGTGACGATCGGATTGTGACCAATGCTCACGTAGTTGCTCACGGCAAGTTCATCTCGGTGCAGCGGGATGGTGATGCGCAGCCAACCCCAGCTCGGGTGGAATTTATCGCCCATGACAGCGACCTAGCGATATTAAGAGTTAACGATAGGGCTGCCCTTGAGGGCAGTCGGCCCCTAAAGTTTGGAGAATTACCTGGCTTACAGGATAAGGTCGCTACAGTGGGATATCCTCGGGGTGGCGAGCAGATCTCTGTCACCGAAGGGGTCGTTTCCAGAATGAGTTACCGGCGCTATGCGCATCCAGGTTACGATCGCCATCTCTTGATCCAGGTTGATTCAGCGATCAATCCAGGCAATAGCGGGGGGCCTGTGTTCAAAGGTGATCGTGTGGTAGGAGTCGCTTTTCAGGCTCATACCAATGCCGAAAATACCGGCTATATCATTCCTACTCCAGTGGTAAAACGCTTTCTAAAAGACATTGAAGATGGTCGCTATGATGGTCATCCCGAGGATGTGATGGCAGAAATCGAAGGGGCGCTAGAGAACCACGGCACTAGAGCCTATCATGGTCTAGACGAGCCAAGGGGAATCAAGCTTGCTTTTTTAGCCCCCTATTCACCAATTTCCAAAGACCTTCAACAAGGGGATGTCATTCTTGAGATCAACGGCTATGAGATCGGTGTTGATGGGAAAATCAATTTTTTTGACGAGCGAGTTGACTTCCGGGTTGTTTATGATTTGGCGCAGCTCGGAGATACCATTACGTTTAAGGTACTTCGGAATGATAAGGAAATTTCTATTGCGGTGGTGGTGCAGGCTAATTCAGCTCACTACAATCCATCAAATACTTACACCTTAAGACCTCGTTACATTGTTTACGGTGGCTTGGTGTTTACAGCCTTGAGCCGCGATTACTTGAAGGCCTGGGGCGATCGATGGTACTTCAATGCTCCCTTAAAACTACGTTATCTCCATCGCTATTTCTACCTTGAAGAGCGCTTCAAATCAGCAAAGGAGATTATTGTCTTAGCGGATATCTTGCCCGATGAAGTCAATATTGATGCCAATGGGTTCAAGGAGGAAATCCTTGATAGGGTCGGTAATCGTCCTATTTCGTCTCTTGAGGAGCTGGATCAGGCATTACAAAAAGCTGATGGTGATGATCTTACCATCAAGTTCTGGAGAGAGGGTTTACCTCTGGTAGTCGAGCCAAAAAAGCTTCGTGATGCTCACGAGAAACTCATTCGACGCTATCGTGTGGAGCCCGACAGGTGGCTGGGAGATGAGCGTCAAGACGGTGCCGTTGCAGGAGGGGACCTACCATGAAATATTTAAGTCTTATCGTCGTTGCAATGATGTTGGCCGGGACCGCCCAAGGTATGACAAAGCACCTTGTGAAGGTTCGAGTCTTCAGCCAGCCTATCGATGAACAATCTCCCTGGTCTCAACTCCCGATCAAAGAATCGTCCCATGTGGGTGTGGTGGTGAAGCCACAAGAAATCATGGTGCCAGCCTATACCGTGCAGGCTGCTCGGTATCTAGAAGTGGAAACGTTCTTTTCCTCGAAACCCATAAAGGCTAGAGTCTACAGGGTGGATTCCAATGCCCAGCTCGCGATTTTAAAGATTGACCAGACTCTCGATAAGTTAGCGCCGATCCCTTTTGGTGATGACTTAGGCCTTAATGATCGTGTGCAGGTGCTTACAGTCAAACAAAAGCGCATCGTTCCCCTTCGCTCAACCTTTCGCGAGCTTAAGATTCGTAGCTCACTCCTAGCAAACTATAATCTGCCCCACATGGCCTTTGAAGTGAAGCAGCAGTCTGTGGGATGGTCAGAGCCTATCGTGCGCAAAAATAAGCTGGTGGGCTTATCTGTGCGCAAAGAAAAAAATCAGATTTTTGCACTGCCTATAAGCGTGATTAAGCGGTTTCTTGCTGCTGAGAGTGAGTCTACATCGTTCGGTCGCCTTGGGATTCGATTCAACCGACTGACGTCTACCTTGCTTCGCAAGAAAATCAAACTGGATCGGGAAGGGCAAGGGGTTTGGGTTTCGGAGGTCTCGGCATTGTCACCATTTTTTGGGCAAGTGAAGGAGTCCGATGTCTTGTTGAAGCTAGGGGGATATGCCATTAGTGATAAGGGTACGATCAGAGAAGCTCGCTGGGGGCGGATTCCACTTTCAGGAATCGTTTATCGCTTTCAAGTAGGGAAAAAGGTCCCCTTGGAGTTGTTGCGCGACGGTGAACTAATCAAAGTCAGTATGGAGATGAAGCCTTACGAGGGCTCGGAAGATCTCATTCCTTTCTATGGCAACTATGAACGCAAGTTCTTGATCTATGGCGGCCTGGTTTTTCAGGAGTTAACACGCAACTACTTGCAGTCTTGGGGCAAGAGCTGGATGCGTCGCGCGCCACTTCCCTTATTGAATCGTTACTTCTATGGCAATCAGCTGGAGCCAAACAATCTTGATCAGCGGATTATCATCCTGAGTAAAGTCTTAGTTGATGATTGGAATAAGGGGTACGAAGATCTTAAGAACCAGGAAATTATTAGTATCAATGACAAGAAGGTTGCAAACCTATCCTCTATCCGAGATGCTCTGGATAAACCTCTTACTAAAAACGACCAGCAGTTTACTAAAATCAACTTAGGGCCACGCCCCCAAGAGCTGGTATTGGTTCATAAAGATATTTCGGCCATACATGATCGTATTGCCAAAGTCTATGCTGTGCCGGTATCAGCATTTTGGAAATCTCAACAAGGAAGCTCCGATCAAGGTGCTGAGCCTGAGGCAAATTAGGGCTTAGCTCGCAGTATGGACGCTGCTAGCCTGATTCATGAGAATCCGCCAACGCATAGAAAGAGATAACACAGTTGAAGATTCTGAACCGTGCTTGTCATACATACGGCTGAAATAGGCTTGCATTTGATCCAAGACCTCTCTCTCTAAGATGATGTCTGTTTTGAGGTTCCCTTCAAGAAATATCTTGGCATCGATAAAAAAGCAGAAGACATCTGGCGAGGCTTCGGATTCTACTAGAAAGCGGGCGATACTGTTGCAGGTGGTGGTAATAGGCTCAATGTCTTGATCCGTCAGTTCTTGGGCGATGTTGAAGAAGGATTCTGTGATTTTATTGGTTACAATGGGTATCTTACGATGAGTTCTTAGAAGAGCCGCCTGGTTGATCCCTTCAAGGAGACTAATGATTTCTTCGTGCTTATAGTTCTTGGCAGGAGTTGTTGCAATTAATAGCCATGCTTCGTTGAAACGTTCGTGATTCGTATTGAGAAGTGTTTCACAAATCACGCTAGACTCTCGGATGCGCATCTTTTCTTGATGGGCAGCATGTATTTCCTGGCTAGGATAGCCAATGTTCTTAACGGTTTTAACGAACTCCTTGATCACTTTCTGACTCGTTTTTTCCGATTCTTCCGAGAGTGTTGCTTGGTGCTTTTCAAAGGCCTTCAGGACCAAGTCGAGGGCGAGATCCTTCTCTTTAAAACCACTCCATGGGTAGTTGTTTACCAGAGATATGATATCCAGAAGATTTTTGGTTCCCAAAGACTGCTGGATCTCCAGATCGATAATATTGATCATCCGGCGGCTTTCCAAGGACGGATCATAGTACCTAAGCTTCTTGCGAATCTCTTCTAGATTGTAATACTTTTGCATCCGTGGAATCAGCTGCTCGAATTTGATCAGGAAGATGACGGATTCGCCACTGTTATCGTATTCATCTTTTGCAAGATTGATGGGCCAAGCTTCAATGATGTTTGCCAGATAGGGAGCTTCGAGAATGATCCGCTCACGAGCTTTTTCTCCTACCCAGATAAAGTTGCCCATGAGATTGTGCTTTTCAAGCACTGAAAGCACCTTCTGGCGATCGCGAAGTCGGAGATTATCAACGTTAACTTCATAATCGGTGCGGTAGGCACTGGTGGTCATGTGCTGATCGATCCAGTCGAAATCCAAATGGAAGAACCACTGAATCTTGCCGAAGTTCTTCTCAATCGTTGCAACGGTAATTTTCTGTGCGAGGTCTGGATCGAGAATCGGTAGCAGGCGAACAAGATTCTTCAAACGGCTCTCAATCATGGGGATGCCGTCAATATATATAGCGGTAAACATAAGAAGAACATCGGTACAAGCGCGAATCGAGTTCTCTGGATCGATAGCTCCATAGATTTGGTTCGATACTACGCGATCGTCGATCATGCGGTCATTGAGAATGTCACGGACGATTGTATGGATCTGATTCTGGCGAATACGCACCATGTATGAGGGCAGAATACTCTTAGCATCTTCATTGGGATCATGGTCTACCATAAAGTTTGCCGTTCTCATACCGACAGTCGTCGACCAGTTTTTTCTGTCAGCATGGTAGCGGATCATAAATTTCTTAGCCTGCTCAGATACCAGGGATGTGAGGCTAAGACTTTGCAAACTCTTTTCATTTTCTTGGCGCAAGATGCTGATGGCGAGCAAGGTCAGGGGTAACCAGGCAAGATGAAGCTGAGACATCGGGTAGTGCGGATCAGCTTGAACAGAAAATACAGCAGAGTCGAATTCATAGAGCAAGACCATTACACTTGTTATGGCTGTGAAAAGGGAAATCCCTAAAATTGCGTAAAAAGTTAGAAGGAATTGCCGATTGTCATCGTTTGGTTTGAAGCGCTTTTCTAGCGATTGTTTAAAATCGTGGGGACTCATCCTCAAGCTGTGGACGAAGTAGGTGAGTGTACCGATGGCAAGTACGATCGAAAACATCATGGAGTGAATAATGATGCCGAGGGTCACCAGCGCTTCCTCGAAGCCTCCCATTTTGAGGTCCCCGGCTACGGATATGCCAATAGTCAAAGCAACGATGGTGTAGAGCATGCCGATCATCTGTGGCCAGCGACCAGATATTCTTGTTAGCGTGAACATCACCTGGGTGACATTAAATAAGATGGCACAGTTTAGCGCCAGGCTACAGGCATAAAACAGATTTGGATCGAATGCGTATTCATAGTTAAATAGCTCAAAGACAGCTAGGATTAAACTTAAAACGCAGATCAAAAAGGTATTGTCGATGATAAGGTTCTTATCCTGCATGGAGGTTGATGTTACCATCGTAAGAAATGTGCCACCTAGAAGGCCAGCCGAAAGAAAGCCAAATACGGTCACAGTCCACAGGGATACATTTTGAAACTGAGTTGGTGGAGTCTCTTGAGCTGTAACGAAGATAAATCCAGCGAATATCGTTAGGAGCACGCACAGCAGGACTGCCTTGATTCCGCTATTTCTGGATGATAGTTCCTCTCTCGCTGGTATCACGCAACTTTCCCCTTTAGGCAGTCATTGGTTTGTTTTGGGTTAGTGGGACGATGAACCGGAAGCAGCTTCCTTTGTCGACCACGCTTTCTACATCGATAGTGCCACCCATATCCTCAGCAATGCCATGGCAGATCGATAAGCCAAGCCCCGTACCCTGGCCTTCTTCCTTGGAGGTGTAGAATGGGTCAAAAATTCGATCTAATTCGTCTGGTGGGATTCCAAGGCCTGAATCGCGAATCTCGACAACACCTTGTTCAATTTGATCGATGACTTCTACCTGGGCGGTAATGGTGAGCATGCCGCCGTCGGGCATAGCGTGGAAGGCATTTTGAATTAAGTTCAGAAACACCTGGATGACCTTATTGCGATTGCCTAGGGCTAGAAGCTGCTCAACCTGGTAGTCTTCCGTAATTTGAATATCAGGGGATGTGTCACCTACAGTGCCGAACTTTAGAGCTGACTTCACGCAGGGAATAAGATCTATTGGTGTGAGGGTATCTTCATGGCTTCCAGGTTGTTGGCGCGCGAAATCTAGCAAGTTTTCGACAATAGATTTACAGCGTTGGGCTGCTGACTCGATCTCGACAGCATATTCCTTCAGAGGGCTATCTTTATCGATCTCGCGACTTAGTAGTTGGGAGAATACCAGAATGCCACCTAAGGGATTATTGATTTCATGGGCGATCCCCCCTGCTAAGAGGCCGATGGAGGCGAGTTTTTCACTTTGTAGAAGCTGCTTTTGGAGCTGCTTGGCTAAGGTTCGATCACGGTAAATTTGAAGGGCGCCTTCCAGTTGGCCCTGTGAGTCGAACAAGGGCTGTGATAGAACTTCGTGAAACTTCCCTGGGCAAACTCCGTCCAGCTCGAAAGTCTGGGCTTCTTTGCCATTCATCGTTTCTTGGACACGGCAGCCTTTGCAAGGAGAGTCTCGATTGGCGAATACCTCGTAGCATTTTTTACCTATTACAGTGCGAATCTCCATTCCGGAATGATCCGACATCGCCTTATTTGCTTGTTTGACTTCGTAGTCGCTGGTGACGATGATCATCGGGTCGATCATGGCGTCAACAGTGGCCATCCAGCGATGTTTCAGCTGTTCCACAAACTCGATGGTTTCTTCTAGTGTTTTAAATTGCTTAACCATGCCCCTGGTCCTGTCGCCATAAGATAAGTCTCGTCGATCTTCTATCGGAGTTTCCTAGGGAAATATTAGGCAGTGGCGTGGTAGGGAAGAGTAACCATGGATGAGGCCAAGCCTCTGCCCTAATGGGCAAAGGCAAGATCTCCGATTTCAGCTTCGGTCACTTCTTTGAGTCGTTCGAATAGCTCGTCCTGCACCGAGTTGTTGTCGTCGGGGTGTTTCCAGACAAGGGCGTGCATCAGAACATTATCCACATTTTCAACGGGAACAATGGTTACTTCTTTTAAAATGTTCTTGGGTACATCTTCCAAATCTTTTTGGTTGTCGATTGGGATGATGACCTTCTTAATGCCACCGCGATGGGCAGCCAGCAATTTTTCCTTGAGACCTCCAATAGGCAGCACCCGGCCACGGAGAGTGATTTCCCCAGTCATCGCCACATCTTTGCTCACCGGACGCATGGTTAAGGCGCTGGTTAACGCTGTAGCCATAGTAATCCCAGCAGAGGGCCCGTCTTTGGGAATTGCTCCCTCTGGAACATGAATATGGATGTCTACTTTCGTATAGAAGTCCTCTTCGATATCCAAGAAGGCAGCTCGTGAGCGTACATAGCTAAGTGCAGCCTGGGCTGACTCCTGCATGACCTCTCCTAACTTACCCGTGATTGTGAGTTTGCCCTTGCCAGGAATGATAGCAACTTCGGATACGAGGAGGTCGCCCCCGACCTGGGTCCAGGCCATACCCGTGCAGAGCCCCACTTCATGCTCAGAGTTTTGGAGTCCGATGCGAAACTTCCTAGGGCCAAGGTACTTGGCAATCGACTTATCGGTGATCTTTTCTTTGATGATATTGTCTTCTAAGATAAGCTTTTCTTTTGTGGGTGTATCATCACCACTCTCGGCCTTGCGATCCTCTTCAATTTTCCTAAGATGCTTGCGTGCCACCTTACGAAGGACTGCAGCGACCTCTCGCTCCAAACTCCGAACCCCAGATTCCCTGGTGTAGTAGCGAATCAGTTCGCGGACCGCTTTGGGTTGGAACTGAACATCCTGCTTCGTTAATCCGTTATCTTTGATCTGCTTAGGTACCAAATACTGATTGGCGATAGAAAGCTTCTCCTCTTCCGTATAGCCAGCTAGCGAGATTACCTCCATACGGTCAAGCAAAGGGCCTGGGATGGTATGCAGGGAGTTGGCAGTGGCTAGGAACAGCACCTTGGACAGGTCGTAGTCTAGATCCAGGTAGTGATCCATGAATGTGGCATTTTGTTCTGGGTCCAGGACTTCGAGTAGCGCCGCACTAGGGTCGCCCCGAAAGTCTTGAGAGAGCTTATCGATCTCATCAAGCAGGATGAGTGGGTTCGATTTTCCGGCCTTTTTGAGGGCTAGGATGACCTTGCCCGGCATGGAGCCAATATAGGTTCGACGATGACCACGGATCTCGGCCTCATCACGAACTCCCCCCAGGGATACACGGACAAACTCACGACCAGTAGCACTGGCGATACTTCGTGCAAGAGAGGTTTTACCAACACCCGGAGGGCCTACTAGGCAAAGGATGGGTCCTTTCATGTGTTCGACCAGGGTTCGAACCGAAAGATACTCTAAGATCCGGTCTTTGACTTTATAGAGCCCGAAGTGGTCTTTGTTCAGAACGTCTTCAGCGAAAACCGTATCGCGAATTTCTTCTGATAACTCATCCCATGGTAGGGATAGGGCGGTGTCGATATAGTTACGGACAACAGTCGCTTCTGCCGACATGGGCGACATTTGCTTGAGCTTTTTGCACTCTTTTTGAAGACGTTCCTTTACTTCCTTAGGCATCTTCTTCTTTTTGATTTGTGTTTCGAGTTCAGAGACTTCGTTGCGGCCATCATCTCGGTCGCCTAGCTCTTTTTGGATGGCTTGCATCTGCTCATTGAGATAGTATTCTTTTTGAGTTTTCTCCATCTGCCGCTTGACGCGGGCGCGGATTTTTTTCTCCACTCTCATGATCTCAATTTCGGATTGGATGTAGCCATAGAGCTCTTCTAGGCGCTTGGCTGGATCAACCTCTTCCAGAAGACGCTGCTTATCTTGAAGCTTTAGGTTATTGAGATGAGCAACTAGGGTGTCGGCGAGTTTTGATTCGTCATCCATAGAAGCAATAGATAGCAACATTTCAGGAGGGATGCGCTTATTTAGCCGAACATAATTATCGAAAGACATCTTAACTGTTCTGAGGAGAGCTTCGTTTTCTACACCATCCGAAGGTACTTCCACCAGCTCTTCCGCCTCTACAAAGAAGAATTCTTCAGTCTGAACGTATTCTTTGATCTTGGCGCGACGCTGACCCTCAACTAACACCTTTACAGTACCATCAGGAAGCCTGAGTAGCTGTAGGATCGTCGAAACAGTGCCAACCTTATAAATGTCATCTGGAGTTGGTTCGTTTGTTTTAGCCTTGATTTGAGCTGCTAAGAGTATCTCCTTGTTGGACGCCATGGCTTGCTCAAGCGCCTGGATTGATTTTTCACGACCAACAAAAAGCGGAACAACCGTTGAAGGAAAGACAAGAATATCCCGAAGCGGCAACAGGGGAATCCGAATCACTGGGGAATCCGAAACGGGGGTATTTGAATCGCCCGGCATAGGGTCAAGCCTCCTCAAGTATAGTCCATCCAATTCAGCGGGGGCTGATAGAACCGACCAGATGAATATGTTTTTGATCTATATAATAGTTTAACTTAAGAATTTTAGGGAAGACAGTCCTTTTAGCGAGATTTGTTAAATCAAAAAAAAGGACCTCCCGCTGGAAGTCCCTCTTTTTCTTCGAATTATCGAAATGATCTAGCGAAACCTTAGCTCTTTGAGCCAGTGCCAAAGTCCTTCTTATCATTTTCTTCGGCAGCTTTTTCCGCCTCAATTTCCTCAGGAGTTTTGTAGACAAGGATCGGTTGTGAGCCATTTACAATAAGCTCTTCTGTAATCACGACCTCTTTTACACTGTCTTCTGAAGGAATCTCATACATAATTTCTAGCATGGACTCCTCAAGAATAGCTCTCAGACCACGAGCACCAGTCTTCCGCGCAATGGCTTCTTTGACAACTGCCCTAAGCGCTCCGTCAGTGAACTTCAGGGTGACGCTTTCAAACTCAAAAAGTTTTTGGAACTGTTTGACGATAGCATTTTTCGGTTTGGTAAGAATTTCAATTAGGGCGTCTTCTGTGAGTTGCTCCAGAGAACAAATGACTGGAAGACGACCGATGAATTCTGGAATAAGGCCAAACTTAGCAAGGTCTGTAGTGGTTACTTTTGAGAGTAAGCCCGAGACATCTCTCTGAGATTTCGATGTGATTTCCGCTCCGAAACCCAAGGTCGATGTTTCCATTCGTTGGGCGATGATGTCTTCAAGGCCAGCAAACGCGCCACCGCAAATGAAAAGAACATTTGTCGTGTCGACTTGCAGGAATTCTTGCTGCGGATGCTTTCGCCCGCCCCTAGGAGGCACGTTGGCGATGGTACCTTCGATAATTTTTAGAAGGGCCTGCTGAACACCTTCTCCAGATACATCTCTTGTGATCGAAGGATTATCACCTTTACGGGCAATTTTATCGATTTCGTCGATGTAGCCGATGCCGCGCTGCGCTAACTCAACATCATAGTCTGCGTTTTGAAGTAGGTTCAGTATGATATTTTCAACATCTTCACCCACATAGCCAGCTTCCGTAAGGTTTGTGGCATCAGAGATGGTGAAAGGTACGTTTAGGATTCGAGCCAAAGTCTGTGCCAGTAGGGTTTTACCGCTACCAGTCGGACCGATCAGCAAGATATTGGACTTACTAAGCTCGATTTCATCGTTGCTTTGCTTAGCATCAATCCGCTTGTAATGGTTGTGAACAGCAACGGCAAGAGTCTTCTTAGCTCGTTCCTGGCCGATGATGTATTCGTCCAGAATCCGTTTGATATCTTTCGGATTCGGAACTTTACTGGAGGTATTAAGAAGTTCTTCCTTCTCCACCTCCTCGGCGATAATATCATTACAAAGCTGTATACATTCATCGCATATGTATACATTGGGTCCGGCGATGAGCTTCTTCACTTCTTTTTGAGATTTGCCGCAGAAGCTGCAGTGAAGTCCACTGTCTTTGCTGGCCATAAGTTAATTCTCCCATTCAGCTTATCTCTAACGCGAGATCTATTGGTATCTCTCTATTTTTCGGTCTTCTGAGCAGGAGCGATGATGTCATCCACAATGCCATATTCTTTGGCTTGTTCTGCAGACATGAACAAATCCCGGTCGATATCCCGAATAATCGTGTCAGCATCCTTACCGGTGTGATGGCTCAAAATTCCTGCCATTTTTTGCTTCAGGTTAATAATCTCTTGCGCCTGAATATCGATATCGGTTGCTTGGCCACCAGCACCCCCTAACGGCTGATGAATCATAATTCTTGAGTTCGGCAATGCATGACGCTTCTTGGGAGCCCCTGCGGCTAGGAGCCAAGCGCCCATACTTGCACATTGCCCGATGCAGTAAGTACGTACATCCGGGCGGATAAGTTGCATACAATCGTATATAGCGAGGCCTGCCGTTACAGAGCCGCCTGGGGAATTGATGTAGAAATTAATGTCTTTTTCTGGATCTACGCTTTCCAGATATAACAACTGAGCAACGATAACGTTGGCGATCTCATCCATGACAGGTGAGCCTAGCATAACGATTCGTTCATTCAACAAGCGCGAGTAGATGTCCCATGAACGCTCTCCTCGGTTTGTTTGCTCGACAACAACTGGTACTAGAGCCATTGCGACGTCCTTTTTACAACTCTCATGTTGACAATCATGCCGACAATAATTCTAAATATTTGCCAGCACATACGAGACTTAAGCTTAAGTCACATCCTGTCGAATGACAAGATCCTTCCTTGTGACGTTTTTCGACCTAGGACGAAACTTCTTTAAAAAAAAATCCCGGCTCTCATAGATTAGATGAGAACAGGGATTTTTACTAACCAAAATTTGTGGCTAGTAGAGAAATTTTTTCTAAGGGTTACTTCGCCTTATTTTCAGTCACGCTAGCATTTTCAAGCACAAGGTCAATAGCCTTCTTAAAAAGTAAGCTCTCGCGGGCTTGGTTGCCCATGGATTTCTTGATGCTTTCGATCAGGTTGTCATCAGGTTGCTCAGCAGCACCTGGTGAGCTTACCAACTCACGAACATGCTGGTCGAGATCTTCGTCGCTCACTTCGATGCTTTCCGCCTTGATAATCTCAGAAAGAATCAGAGTGTTCTTAGTGCGTTGTTTGGCCGGCTCACGAAGTTCCTTACGCTTTTCAGGGTCATTTTTCGCAGCCGTTTTCGCTTCTTCCGAAGGAAATTGCATTTCCTCAAACATGCTGTCGATCACTTGATCAACCATGCTTGGTGGTACGTCAAAGTCGTTTTTCTCTGAAAGCTGCTCCAGGATGCTGCCCTCAAGCTGATTGCGCTTGCCTTGCTCAGCTTGCTTTTGCAGACTATCGCTGATGTTCTTTTTAAGGGTCTCGAAATCTTCGAGACCAAGGTCTTTCGCAAGATCATCGTTAAGCTCAGGGATAATCATCTCTTGAATAGCTTCGACTGTTGTTGTGCATGAAACCGTTTTACCTACCAAAGACTCGTCTTGGAAGGATTCTGGAATCTTCACATCGAAAGTTTTGCCTTCGCCGACTTTTAAGCCCACAACTTGAGTTTCGATTTCCTCAAGTAAGTTGTTTTTTCCTAGTTCCACGGGAACTTTCTCAAAAGAGAACGGAGGGAAGTCGTTGCCGTCAAGAGTTGCAGTCTGGCTCAGAGTGACCAAGTGCCCGTCGGCAGCGGCAACATCGTCGCCTTCGACTTCTTTGGTTTTGCCCTGACGTCTTTGAAGAACTTCAAGTTCCTGGTTCAATGCTGATTCGCCGACTTCGATGGCGTCATAGCTGAGTTCGAGGCCCTTGTAGCCTTCGATTTCAATTGCCGGAAGAATGTCAACCAGCGCTGAGAACGAGTATGGCTTATCTTCAGCTGGAAGCTCCATAGTCTCTAGCACAGGGGCTGCGATGGGCTGGATACTTTGATCTTGGATCGCCGAGAAAAGATGGCTTTTGACCAGTTGATCGGCAACATCCATAGCGACGGAGTTACCGTAGAATTTCTTGATGACGCCTAGGGGAGCCTTACCAGGGCGAAAGCCTTTGATACGTGCTTTCTGCTTCAATCTTTTATATACGCTATCGAATGCGTTCTTTACGTCTTCTTGGGATAGTTCTACTTTGATGCGTTTTTGAACGCTGTTCACTTCTTCTACTAATGCTTTCATGAATACTCCCAAACCGATAAACGAGGACGCAAAGGTCCCTTAGAAAAGTCCGCAAATTATAAAAGCTTTGGTAGTTTTGTCAATCAGAGACGGCATCTTACCCAAAATTTATCCATCCCACCCTAAGTCTTTGAAATAACGGTTACGAAGTCTTGTCAAAGCTAGACCTGTCGTATATTTGCTCTAAAGATCCGAATCTCTTCGGGTGACTAGGTAAAATAAGCATAGCTATAGGACGCTATGGCATATTGGAGTATAATAGGTTTGTAGTCAGCAATCGTCTTGTCGTCATTACACACTTGTTCCATCGAATACTTGTATGCCGTGGCCGGTGAACTGGCGAGGGCGAAGCATCCTCAGAGTGTCACAGGGGACACGGGGCACTAGGTAATGATGACTCATTTCGAACCAATCTTTTGTTAAGAGGGAGCCATGCTCATAGAAGTAGACAAGGAATTGGAAGATGTTTTTCCGGTTTATATTCGCAACCGGCAGGAGGACCTGATGAATCTAGAGATTTCGCTTGAGCGGAAGGATTTCGACGTTCTCAAGCAAATCGGCCACAAGGTAGCTGGTAATGCTGCTGGCTATGGTTTACAGGATCTCGGTAAGTTTGCTAAGGATCTGGAATCCTCTGCCGCAGATAAGAAGCTCGATGAATGTCAGAAATTAGTTGTTCAGATGAAGGACTATATCAAAGGGCTTGAATTAAAGTTTGTTTAGCCCCACCGATTAGCGAGGGCTTGCGATTCAAGCCCGCCGTCCTCCACCAAAACACCGGTTCTAACTTTGCTCGAAACAATGTCTGGTTTACTCCCATGACTGGGCAGCATATTCCGGCCCAATTTTCGTTAGAAGTCCGAAGTAGCGAAGGACAGATGTCTCGTCTGCGGACCAGATGTCTATTTCTGGATTACTCATGGAAAGTCGGACATCTGTGAAGGTACTTAAGTTCCGAAAATTAACCTACCTTGTCACCAGTCCCTTCGTGATTGTTGGCTTCCTCTCATTCTTGCTAATTGCATCGATTGCCCTATCTTCGTTAAGGCTGGTGATTGAGCAGATGGCCCGTGATGTCACCACTGTGGCGGCTGCTAAAAATAGCCAACGGATTGAAGCCTTCCAAAGCCAAGCCAGTCAAGTGTTAAAGATCCTAGAAAGCAATGGACCGAAAAGCCTTTCTAAAGCTAGTCAAGATAACTTGCTCGGCTATCTGCATGGTCTGCTGAAATCTCATGGTGAACTTCAAGGAATCTACTTATACGCCAACGGCAATCAGCTATGGGCTAGCATTCGTCAGATTGGGGACGCTGAATTAAGCGAACTTTATCCACACCCTCAAGGCCTCGGCATGGGGGTAGGGGATCGGGAGTCTGTTCTGCTTTTAGAGACGGGTAGCTTGAGCGAGTTTCGTGATCATCCTGAAGTTTACCAGGTTTCCAAGCTACCTTGGCGAAGTTACCCCAGCCAGCTCAAGAGTCGAACGATTTCAGTCGCCGGCAAGAGCGTGGTGGTCAGTGTTGAGACATCCTGGGCCTGGGTTGCTGACATCCTATGGACTGAAGCAGCCGAATCAGGTCTCGACTCGTTTCTTGTCGATTCTGAAGGCAAGGTCTTGGTCTCTTCAATGTATCGTCAGGGTCTTTACACACCGTCGGAACCCAAGGCTCTCATTTCAGGGTATAGCTTTCCTGACTGCCGGATTCGTTGTGTGATGCAGGAGTTTAATGATCAGTTTGGATTATTGAGCCAAGTATCGAAGCCATTAAGTCATACAGTGATAGGAGAGAATGGCCCTCTTTTTGCGAACCTTACGCCGATTGCTACTGCTGGGTCGCAGGAGCCTTACTACTTGTTTTCGGTGCTCCGTGAAGAAGCCTATTTAGAGCATGTATGGAGTGCTTTGAGCCAGGCCATGATGGGTTCTACTGTGGTGATCCTTGTGATGTTTGCCACGGGCCTGATGGTTTCTTATTGGATATCCCGACCGATCAAGAAGCTCAACGAATCGGCTCAACGAATCGGCAAGGGTGATTGGGAGCATGATATAGCAATCGATCGTGACGACGAGATCGGCGATCTGGGGCGTTCCCTGAACCAGATGGCTTTCCGGCTGCGTGAGCTGGTAAAGGATTTGGAAGGTCTCGTTGAAGAGCGCACTTCGGATCTCAAGAACGTCATCGAAAAGTATGCTCAGGCTAATAAGGAACTGGAGCGAACCAACGCCACAAAAGATCGCTTCTTTTCGATTATCGCTCACGACTTAAAAAGTCCATTCATGGCTCTCAAAGGCTATTCCGGGATAATTGAAGACAGCTTCGACTCCCTAGGCCAAGACCAGCTCAGGGAAATGGTGAACAAAATCTCGGTTTCCTCGGAAGAGGCACACGGTCTACTGGAAAACCTTCTACAGTGGGCAATCATTCAGAGTGGGGGTATTCGAGTCAAGTGGGAGGCGTTCGACCTGCGGGAAGTGGTGTTGGAAGTCTTCGATCTAATGAAAGTCAACGCCAAGGTCAAAAGCGTGAAGCTTGTCTCAAACATTAAAGAGCCGGTTTGGGTCGAGGCTGATCGCAATATGATCTCGACGGTTTTACGCAATATCGTATCCAACTCTATCAAGTTCACCACTTCGGATCATGGCCGAGTCGAAATCGAGCTCCTATCCCGCGACAAAAACGTTGAGGTACTAGTGCGAGACAATGGCATTGGTATCAAAGAAGAAAATATTAGAAAGCTCTTCGATCGGGAGATCTACTTTACCGAAAAAGGAACCAGTAACGAGCGGGGAACTGGCTTGGGACTGGGCTTGTGCAAAGAGTTTGTGATGATGAATCGAGGTAACATTTCGGTAGAAAGTCAGGTCGGTCAGGGTACAAGCTTTCGCATACAACTCCTCGCTGCTAAGAAGGGGCTTCAAAAAGACGCTATAGCGAAGGATGATCAACCGATATCAGTTTTGTGCGTAGATGACTCCGAAGATAATCATAATCTAATCAAGATATTTTTGAAAAATCAAAATTGGGAACTTAGCTTTGCGTCCGATGGACGTGAGGCTCTAAAAATCCTTCAGGACAAGGTGTTCGATGTTATTTTGATGGATTTAAACATGCCGGTCATGGGCGGGATTGAAACGACCATCAATCTACGGACCATCGAGCGAGAACAAGAACGCCCGAGAGCACATGTGATTGCCTTCACCTCGTCAGTTCTCCAGGATGATATTGATAATGCCATACAAGCTGGCTGTGACTCCTACCTTGTCAAACCCATCAAGAAGCAAAAACTTATCAATGCGATTTCTCGCTTTGTGAGCCGGTAATTGATTTTTGCGTATGCTCTGCTATCGTAGCTTCTATTAAATAGCAGATAGTAAGGAAATACCATGAATACCTACTTGCCCGCGTCTCAGAAGCCACTCAACTTGGAAAAGCTGAGTTTCCTGACGAAACTTAAAATAGTGCTGACAGCTCTTGGGCTTAGCGTGGCACTGAGACTCTTGCACTGGACTCTTCGCTATCAATATTTCAGAATGGATCATAGGCAAAGTGCCGAACAAGCTCACTCATCGGGATCATACGCTCCAGCCCTTTGGCATCAAAATGCTGTTGCAAGTCTCATCGCCCATCAAAATCTTGACTTTAAGGCGATGGTAAGCTCTGATCTCCCAGGTGAAATCATTGTAAAGGTTTTGTCGTTTTTTGGTTATGATTCTATTCGTGGTGAACCTGCTCGTGGTGGACGGGTTGCTCTGCGAGAGATTTATGCGAAGATTCCTAGTGGAATCAAAGTAGCGATGACGGTAGATGGTCCAGAGGGACCCCGTCATGAGGTAAAGGCTGGCGTTGTGGCTATAGCAAGTACCAAAGCGATTCCCATTTTACCTGTTGCAGCGGTGGCCGATCGCTATTGGGAACTAAAAACTTGGGATCGCTTGCGCATTCCCAAGCCTTTCGCGAAGGTTCGGGTGATGTATGGGCAGCCAATTGTCATCAAAGAGAACTGTGAGGCCAGTGAGTTTGAACAGACCAAGATCCAGGTATCCCAAGCTCTTCATAGAATTGAGCGGCAGATGGCACGGTTTCGTATCTACTAGATTCAGGGAAAAAAGTTGGGTGGAGGCAGGGCTATTAACAGGTGGTGTTTGACTTCCAGCCCAATGATCAGCAGGCTGTTTTTTATTGTAGTCTTTCTCATGGTGCACCCCGCTTATGGGGGTGTTCATTACCAAATCGGTGTTCAGGTGCCTGAGGGTGCCTTACGCTCTCCCGAGCCTATCGCGGGGCAAACGAAGATTCGATGGCAAGACTCGTCAGAGTTTGTTTGCTTTTACTTTGCCTACAATGACCCAAGCTATTTCTGGGACCCATCCCGCAATATCAATCGTTCCATGAACAAAAACAAAAGCTTTCAACCAACCCAGGGGCGAATGGAGTTACTGTCCCAGCATCCCGGTGCGGTTTGGCAAGGACCGATTCTAAAGCTACCGAATCGAGGCCAAGAAAGCTTCGAATTCTCCTTTATTCTTCCTCAGTGGCCTGATCGAGCCCGACAGCAATTTCTATTTCATCAATTTTATCCTCAGAAGCTCGGTTCATGTCCAGCTGAAGATGGGGGGCAAGGTTTAGATTTTCCCAATGCCGAATTCAAACTTTCAGTTTTGTATCCGAGGCGCTGGGTGATGACGACACCTGGTTTTCATAACCAAAACGAAATTCGAATGTCTGGCAGGAATGCGACATTCAACCTATCTCTCGATCATAAGGTCGAACATTTCTTTGTTGACAAGATTCCGGTGACCATTGTTTACCGCTCGAAGTATATGAGCCGAGCTAAGTTTTATTTACAGAGTTTCTTGAGACAGGCTCAGGGGATGTTGGGAGAGTTTCCATTTCCTAGGCTATTGTTTTTGGAAACAGAAGAGCTTGAAAAGGGGGCAATTCCCGGTGTGATCACGATGAATCGGCCTCGACAAGCTGGAATGCGTTTGATTCAAAATGATCTTTTGAATTGGGGGTTATGGCAACTTGCGTTTTATACTAGCCAGCAATGGTTCGGGGCGTCCCTTCAGCCAGCCAATCCTCAAGACGGTTGGTTCTTTCGAGGCTCCGCTGACTTTATAGCAAGTCTACTCCTGCAAGCTGATCAGAGAATCTATAATATCATCAACTCAGACGATGGTCGCCCATGGGTTTTGTTTAATCACCGACAGAGTGCAGACTTAATTGCTTCCATCTTAAATATCTTGAAGCCTGAAAACGCCCTTACTGACGAAGTGCTTAAAACGCGGATCAGCTACTTTGAACAGCATAACTTCAATTATATTCGCCACCTGCTTGCGTTGCGCTACGCCTATTGGCGAGATAGAGAAGCGTTCATGGCTGCGCTCAAGGAGTTTACAGAAACCTACCGCGACCGCAATGTGGATCAGCGAACATTTATTACATTTCTTCACAAGGGTTCAGCAATCAGGCAGAAACTGGCTGAGGAAGTTTCTAAGTGGTGGACTAGCTCAGCCTGGCCAGACTTCGACCTTGACAATGTTGATATCAACGAGTCTCAAGGAGAGCGACGCTTGGTCCTGAAAGTCGACCAAAACCCAGCCTTTCGTTTACCCTACGATGTTGAAGTTACGTGGGGTGATGGCCAGAAGCAGAGTATTCGAGCTGAGGCCACAGACAAGATAGTTGAAGTAAAAATTGATGGGGAGCGATCTGTGGATCGCGTCGAGATTAATCCAGGGCGGGAGATTTTTGATTCCAATCGATTTAATAACCACAATGAATGGCCTGATGTCGTATTTTTTCCGGGGAATGCTGACACAATCCGTGATGATGCTTATACGGTGGTGTGGTTTCCCTTTCCTTCCAAACTACCAGGGGAAGAGCTATCGTTGATGCTGAGTAGCCAGATCTTTCGCTATGTGAATTCTGGCTTGACGATCTTGTTTGCCCACGTTCCGAGTGAGAATCGTACAGGCTATAATGCAATGTTTTTGACAGACTTACCAGAGTACTCGCTTTTTACAGCACTGAGTGCAGTTCAAGATTTTGGGGCCTCTATGAAGGGCCAGAGGATTTTGGATTGGAACGTGACTCGCTCCAATCTTCTTAAAAGTACCACAGATGTAACCTTGGGCTTGCGCTTTCGCTATCGTGGAGAGATTGCCCATAGCGCAGCCAATCACGGTACGAGTGCTATATCCCTGAATGTGAGCCCTCAATCCTGGTCGTCTTGTGACTTCAAGGTCTTCGGGATTTACGAACGCTCCTTTGCGGCACAGGAGTTTTCCTATCATAGGAGTTTTGGGATTGGCAACTGGGGCTGTCGCCTCAAGTCTGTTGGTTTGGGACTTAGGGGGTTTTGGGGGGCTGTAGAAGAGCGAGGTACCCCACCTAGCTATGTCCGCTTCAATCCGCAGACCTTAGACGAAGGACGGATGAGGATCGATGAGCCAGTCCTCACTGAAGTTCCGCGGCTTTGGACAGCAAGTGTTGATATCGATTTCCCGGCATATATTCCCTTGCCGTCAGCTTTATTCCTTTTGCCGAGACATAGTCGCTGGCGTCTTTTTTATGACTATGGGCAAGGACTTGGGTCTGATGAGATCTATGAGGACTTTGGAGTCGGTTTCAAGTTGCCCTTCGGAGGTGATGTGGTGGGGAAGCGGAGTCTTTCCTTGGCTAGCCTTTCGATCCTAGCTGTTCTACAAAAAAGATATGAGGGAAAAAAGTCCAGTTCTCCAGGAATACTGATCGACTTTTTGGGGAAGCTCTAGGAACAGGAAAGGCTCATCGAATTTGGATAGTTTAGACCTAAAGCCACAGGCAGCTATCAGAGATCTGTTGCTGCAACGATTTCTGAAAGTTATCACCGTGTCTGGGCCACCTTACCTTCTTATGACCCTGATGTTTGAAACCCTTTGGGGTTTTTCAGGAATCCTTACCGCGTACCTATGTGCTATGTCGGCGTGGGTTTGGAGGTGGAAAAGAAGGAACTATGTGGCCTCTCATTGCGCCACATGGTCATTGTGGTTTGCCGTTGCTCATAATATTTGGTTTACCGGAGGCTCTCATTCACCAGTGATGTTGTGGTTTGCTCCGGCCAGCCTTTTGGCAATCTTTCTCTTGGGTCGGGGGTGGGGACTTGCAGCGGTATTGGGCGCAGTTCTATACATCAGCTTCATAGTTCTAATAGAAAAGCTAGCGCCGAACTTAATCAGAAGTGACCTTGGCTCAGGTCTTCTCGCCGAAACTTATCGTTATCTTTCAGTCTGCTTGCCCCTGCTGGTTTCTGCCTCGTTCGGGTATCTCACCATGTGGCAGTACGAACAGGCAAGAAGCGCTTTGGATGAGAGCCAGCGTTGGTTTCGAGGTATCATCGATTCACTTCCCGTTGGAGTGATCATTGAGAACCAGGATGGTCTTATTGTTCAAGGCAATCGCGAAGCCCAGCGCATTGTGGGGGTAGATTTGGAAACTTTGCAGGGGGCAGCGGCTACAGCGATTTTGGGAGTCCAAAATTCTGAGCTCGCCCGATCGATAGCTGAGGATGGGCAAGATATCGATGTCTCGCGGCCTGGACAAAAGGCTTTACCAGTTCATCTTAATGCCGCAAAGCTAGAAGGTTTCGATCAATTCACCATAATTAGTTTGGTGAATCGCAACCAGCAGAAAAAGTTAGAGCGGGAGGTAAAAGAGAAGGAGGCCAAGGCGATTGTTGCTGCTCGCTTGGCATCCCTAGGAGAGATGGCTGGTGGCATTGCCCATGAAATCAACAACCCGTTGGCAATCATTACTGGATATACGTCGCGGCTTACGCGCCTCATTCACAAGGATCGTTATGAGCCCGATCATTTCATCAAGCTCCTGGGTAATATCGATCGTACCAGCAAACGTATTTCGCAGATTATTAACGGCTTGCGTATCATCTCACGGAATTCAGATGGAGAAGGCTATGAGTATCAAGCCATGATTCAAGTGGTCGAAGATATTTCTGGAGTTTCGTTCGAGAAGTTTAATAGTCATGGAGTTGAGATCCGTATCGATCGTGAAAACCAGGACTTCTTCGAGAGATTTTATTTTCGACGAGTTCAAGTAGCTCAAGTTCTTATGAATCTATTGAACAATGCCTTTCATGCCGCACGAGAACAAGCTGATAAGTGGATTGAGATCCAAGCACGGATTAACAACCAAAAGTTTCAGCTGGCCGTCATCGATAGCGGCTCTGGAGTTCCAAAGGAGATTGAGGAGAAAATCTTTGACCCGTTTTTTACAACGAAAGAGGTGGGGGAAGGAACGGGTCTTGGTCTAGGTATTTCGCGATCGATGATTGAAGATCATGGTGGTCAGCTTTTTTTGGATCAATCATCGCCTCACACAAGGTTTGTGATTGAGCTGCCTATGCATGAATGATGAGTGGCTCATGGCTAAGCACCTAAGCAGCGGCTTTGCCGCGCTTCTTGCGCTTATCGTTAGTCTCCGTGATGGCCCGAAGGAGCTTGCAGTGTTGTAGCAACCGAGGGGCGATTTTCTTGTTGACTTTGTAGCCGACCGTGCCCTCTGCTAGCGGCACCACAGCAACGGCTTCGTCAAGACCCTCAATAATATGTTGCACCTTACCCCAATTCTCTGTGCGATAGGCCATACTCATTCCTTCCGATTCTAGCTCAGTGAATGGTATAGTCATGGCTTCGTAGGCCGAAGTTTTTGTAATGCGAATCATAACTTCAACCATATCAACAACACCTTGTGGAAAAGCCTTGATCCGATTGTCTTGCTTCCGAACGGCGTTGATAAAATTCACAAATCGCTCCACGGACCCTCGATTCTGGATTGTAAATACCGGCTTATTATAGCTATTTTTCGTTACTCCAAGGAGTCCACCTTCCACCAACCGATTGCAAAGCTCATGGATGCTACCTTCTGGTTGGCCTAAAATTCCAGCGATTTCTTTTTCTGCAAGTTCCCGCTCCATAGACCAGGTCTTCAGCTCCTTGGTGCCGAGTTTGTACCAGAGCAAGTTGATGATATTCAGGGCTTTCTTTAGTTCTTCGATGGGGTTGATATTGCCCTTGTACTGGGCTTCCATATCTTCGAGGCGAAGATTGGTGTCTCTAAGTCTAGAAGACAGCGTCGCCATCAAGGACACAAACCACTTCGGAATCTGCTTTAGGATTTTTGAAAAATCAGCATTGCTAATAACGCTGACTTCACACTCTTCAACAGCACGGGCTGACGCGGATCGGGGCTTTTTATCAAATAAGGCCATCTCACCGATCATAGCTCCTTCGCTGACCGTTGCTAGTGGGATTTCGTTGCCGCCCTTGTCGAGGTAGATGAGAATTTTACCCTTGCGAACAACGTACATGCCATTTGATTGATCGCCTTCTTTGAAAAGAATTGTTCCTTCTTCTAGAATGCGATTTTTGCCTGCCAATAGACTGGTCCTCTAACTTATAGGTTCTCCCTCTAATCGGAAGAAGCGCACATAGGTTAACGGTCGAGGCCTTTTGATCTGCTTATGCCATTAAAATAATTGGTCATTCTAATGGAAGAGTGGGTCGCTCTCCCTCGGTGGCTTCTTTTTTGAGGTGTAAATCCAGTCGAGGTGCTCCTGGTGCTTTAAGGTGGCATTGTGGGAGGTGCAGGTCTTCGCAGCCTCCTGAATCCCGCAGGCTAATGTTTCAAAACTTCGTGATCGTAGAATCTGGGGCGCGAAAAAAGGATCGGGAAGACTGCTTCTTAGGTAGTTCCAAATCATTTTCACCCGACCCATTACAAAATGGGGTAGTTCCAAAGTCTCCCAAGCTTGACTGGTGCCTAGAAAGCCTTGCAGCCTCTCAAACACGGAGCGCCATGCTTCACCGTTGGTCCCGCATGAGTTGGTGAAAATCCCTTCTTTAGCAGCAGCAAAGAGTAGATCTTCGTGACGAAGAGATAGTATGTAAAGGGACCCAAGGACTGCTAAACTACCAACCAGAACCTCTGCTGTAACTGTTTGCAAGCTTTGGCTCCGTAGTTCGTTAAATAGCCACGGATTGCGAAGTGCACCCCGAGCGATGATGAGGCTATCAATGCGATCGAGATAGGGACCTGCGTCAATAACCGAAGAGGCCGAGGTAATATCGCCAGATGGAATCACAGGATATGGCAGGGAGCGACTCGCCTCGGCGATCATCTGCCAGCGACTTAGTCCATCGTACCGTTGGGCACGAGTTCGTCCGTGGATGGTGACATGATGCAGGGGGAGTCCTTCTATAGCCTGGAGTAGATCGCGAAACTCTTTGTGAGATTCGAACCCTGTCCTCATTTTCACGCTTAGACGCCCAGGGCCTAACTCTCGGGAAATATGTTCGACGAAGTCTGCGAAGGTCTGTGGATTTTTCAATAGACTACTTCCCGCCATGCTGCCTACGGCATTGGGTGACGGGCAGCCGCAGTTTAAGTCAACGAAGGGGCTGTGCTCTAGAACTCTTTCTGCGACTCTGAGAAAGTCTGCGGGCGATGAGGCCATGAGCTGTGGTGTCAGCGAATAGCTTGTAACATCTCTAAGTTCATCCAGTTCGGGTGCAAACGCTCTCGGGATACGAGCCTTGGGATACGTGGGGGTAACTCTTAGAAATGGAGTTCCTGCAAAGCTAGGGGCCGATGTTAGACTCATCCAAAGCCGGAATGGCAGATCTGACACACCTTCCATGGGTGCGAGTCCAAAATTGGCGGATGGAAATGACTTCAAAATTGCGGATTCCATGTCATAATAGGTGTGTATATAAGGCGCTCTTAGCGCAGAAACATGGCAAATCTACCGGGAATAGGTGGAATTATCAAGGGCCAGATGATGGGGACTAAGCCTTCGGTATTCCAGTAGGTAATCGGGCTTTTTGGGCGATGGTAGAATTGCTTACTGTCAAGAGATTTTCATAGCTAATATTGACTTTCTCTGAAAAGCTTTGTTAATGTGCCGGAATTACAGTCATTTATGGCGCATAGCTGTCTGGATGGCTATGTTATGATGGATGAAATCAAGAACTAATGATCGAAACTGCGATCTCGAAGCCATCAAGTCCCCTAAGCGAGAGGCAAGAAAACTTAAATGGGTAAAGCGCTAATTATCACAGAGAAGCCGAGTGTCGCACGCGACATCACTAAAGCCTTAGGAGGCTTTGAAGAGAAGAAAAAAGGTGATTACTTCGAGAGCGACGAGTTTGTTTGCACCTATGCGGTGGGTCATATTCTAACTTTGTTTGCACCAGAGGATATCAAGCCACAGTATAAGCGCTGGCGACTGGCAGACTTGCCGATCATTCCCGAAGAGTTTCAAACCAAGCCGGTACCAAAACAAGAGTCACGGTTAAAGGTGATCTCTCGGTTGATCAATCGCAAAGATGTCGACACTTTAATCAATGCTTGTGATGCCGCCCGCGAAGGTGAGCTGATCTTTCGTGAAATTGTAAAACATGTGGGCTCGGAAAAGCCAATCCGCCGACTGTGGCTTCAATCCATGACCAAGCAAGCGATCCTCACTGGATTTAAAAATCTTGAGGATGGTCTGAAATATAATGGACTCGCTGCGGCCGCTGAATGCCGGGCCAATGCAGACTGGTTGATCGGTATGAATGCGACACGGGCGTTAACCGTGCGACTTAAATCCCGCAATCAACGAGGGGTGAGCTGGAGTGCAGGACGGGTGCAAACACCCACTCTAGCCTTGCTGGTCAAACGTGAGCTTGAGGTATTAGATCACGTGCCTGTTGCTTATTGGAAAGTGACTGCCAAGTTTCAGGCTGGAAATGAATACGACTCTACATGGTTTGATCCCGATTTTGATCGAAAAAACGCTACCCGTGATCAAAAAGAAGACCGTATCTTTGAGAAGGAAAAAGCCGAAAAGATAGTTGCTGCCGTTACGGGGCAAGAAGGCTTAGCTAGAGAAATTCGCAAGCCTTCACCAAAGAAAGCACCGCCACTCTTTGACCTTACATCCTTACAGAGAGCGGCTAACACTCGCTTTGGTTGGTCTGCGACGCGCACGTTGCGAGCGGCCCAGCGTTGCTATGAAACTCATAAGGTTCTTACTTATCCGAGAACAAGTTCAAAGCATCTCCCGAATGATTACCGAGAGGAGGTAGACAAGGTCCTAAAGATCTTCTCTGACGATCAGAACTATGGGCCTCATGCACAAACCCTTCTTGATAAGGGCTTGCTCAACGACGATAAGATTTTTGATGATGCAAAGGTCACCGATCACTTTGCCATCATCCCTACTGGAGAGTTAAAAAACGATCTGGAGGGAGATGACGGCAAACTATACGATCTAGTGTCACGCCAATTTATGGCAGCGTTCTACCCGCCAGCGATTTATGAAGATGTTGAGCGTATTACCGAGGTGAAGGGCTATTCGTTTCGGAGCAAACCACCGAAGGTTCTTAAAGAGCCTGGATGGGAGGCTGTGTTTGGCAAGAAAGCAGGTGGCCCTGAGGAAAGCTTCCCACCGCTGGTTGAGGGACAAGATAAGTCAGACAACGTTAAAGTTAACAATCTTAACAGCGAATCGGAAGAGTTTGCTACAAAGCCGCCGAGCCGGATTTCTGAAGCAGGGCTTTTGTCGTTGATGGAAAATGCCGGCCGGCAGGTTGAAGACGCCGAGCTTGCAGAAGCTCTCAATAGCGCTGAAGGCTTAGGTACGGCAGCGACCCGAGCGGATATTATCGAGAACTTAAAGAATCGAGAGTATGTCGATGCGAAACTAAGACCTACTCCAAAGGGCATTCGCTTGATCGATGTGCTCGATCGGATTCATGCCAGTCGCTTGACTTCAGCTAAACTTACTGCCGAGCTAGAGCTATTCCTCAACGATGTTGAGAAAGGCGTCAGGACTGGCGATGGCTTTATGTCTGAAATTGCTAATTATGCAGAAGATGTAGTTGTTGCCACCCGAGACTTTGATTGGGACGAGATATATAAGGACGAAGATCCAGTCGGCAAGTGCCCTAAGTGCCAAAAAGATGTTTTCGAGAAGGCTTGGTTCTACGGTTGCACAGAAAGTACCAAGCGGGTCGGCAAAAAGAACTGCGACTTTCTAGTTTGGAAAGATAACAATGGTCGCTACATCAATCGTCAGGTGGTGCGGGATCTCCTTGAAAAAGGCGAAACCGGCGAGTTAGATGGCTTCAAAAACGCCAGTGGCAAGGAGTATAAGGGTATTCTGACCATTGAAAATGGGACAGTGACTCGGAAAACCACCTCTGATGCTATTCCGGGGCCAGACGAAACCTTTGAAGTTAATCCCGAACCCATCGCTCCATGTCCGAACGCTATGGACGAAGGCTGCTTGGTTGTTGAAACCCCTCACGACTTTGTCTGTAAGCACAAGGCTGAGGCCAAAGAAGGGGAAGAGAGTACCGGCTGTGGCTTTAAGTTCCCGCGAATGCTCTGCAAGAGAGAGATCAAGCGAGAGGAGGTTGAAGCCTATCTAAAAGATGGCGAGACCCCTGTGATGGCTGGGTTTGTCTCCAAACGAGGGCGAAAATTTGCTGCGAAGCTGGTCATGGAAAAAGGTGGTGATAGCTTCCGCTTCGAGTTCCCACCAAGGGCGAGCAAGAAGAAAAAAGAAGATGAAGAAGCTACTCAAAGCGAAGAGTCGCAATCCAGCGAAGCAAAAACTGCAGACGACAAGACTAGCAAGCCATCGAAGAAGAAAGTTAAGAAGTCTGAGGCCAGCGAATCATAGAACTGAGCCCTGCTCAGGCAGGGCTTGGCTAAATAGTTAAGAATTGTTAGACTGTTCCTTTAGTGCCGTTATTTTGCGAGTAAAAGCTATGACGGTCACCCACCTATCCGCGCCCCCTCCAGTCGTTAAAAGGGGTTAACAAAAATTAACCATGCAAACAGTTTACAATCACTTCATTCAGATGCAAGCTATTGGTTAGTACTTTGTACCAATTGTTAGTAGGCTTGAGTTCTTTGTTGATCTCATCGTGCTAAATGGCGTTCTCATGGCGGTCATACTCCATGGGACTTTTGTGTTCTGCCATCACTGCAAGATTTGATCGTACCGCAAAGCTCAGAATATTAACACAATATTGTTTTGACAGGATTCTGGTTAAAAAATCCATAGTCGTGATTCGTTACGCCTTTTTAAGTAGGGCTTGGCTCAGGGCAGTGGATTTTTTAGGCGGAATTTGGACGAGGGATTATTGTTTAACAATTACATGCGAGTGGCGAGTTATGACGACATCAATACTAATTCTTAACGATCTGCCGGTAATTCGCGAAGGTCTAACGGCAATTTTAGACCGAGCGGAAGATGTGAACGTAGTGTCATCTGGGCCTTCATCTTTCAATGTCAGGGAGCTAGTTCAGAGGCTACAACCAGACATTCTGATGTTGGATCTTCAAATCCTCGGTTCGATCTTTCAGATCGCAAACGATGCGAAGGAAAGTAAACCAGGGTTAAAAATCATTCTCACCAGCTCGCTACCACTACCCGAGCATCGTCGCCAAGCCGAACGAGTTGGAGCCAAAGGTTTGGTATCTTCTTTCGACGATGTTCAGACACTTGTAGACAGTATCAAAGAAGTGCAAGGGGGGAATGTCTTCTTCCCGGCGAATCAGGATTCTCGCACTATGGTGACTAAGCAGCGAGAGGGTGTAAACAACCGAATGGAGCATCCTCTGAGCCCACGAGAGGTTGATGTTTTATGCTGCGTAGCGCAGGCAATGACGGCAAAAGAGATTGCTCGCGATCTGCATATCAGTGTGAAAACCGTCGATCGGCACAAAGCTAACATCATGAATAAGTTGAGTATGAGATCTCAGATTGAACTCGCACGTTATGCGATTCGAAATGGTTTTGTAGAAGCTTAAAAAGAAGGCCGTGAGGCCTTCTCGTTTCAATCGCGGAAGTCTTGAGATTTCGAGTTCTTCTTCAAGTCGGCCATCAACTGATTGATTTTTTCGAGACTTGACTTGATGCGTTGCATCCGATCTCCAAAATCTTCAGTTTGAGGTCTCTTGAAGTGAGGACTACCAGTAACCTTTCCATCTAAATGGCTTACATGTAAAGGTAGGCGGCCTCTTCCAATTTCTTTTTCGTTTTCTTTTTTCTTACGAAATGCATTAAAGTCTACAACATTCTGGTCCATACAACACAACTCCAACAACAGCAACAGGTACAACAGGCAACAGCAGGTAACAACAAAGTACAAAGAGCAACAAATAACAGGTAACGGTACAGTAAACTTCCAGATTGAAAAGGTCTAACGACAGTCGGAGGGACTATCGGGACTTTAGTGTTTTAGTCGGTAAGAGCGAATCACGCCACGGTTGGCTTTAGATCGTTCTTTTTGTTGACGACCAGAATTCTCAGCATTCTTTTTCATGATCGTTTCAAAGTCATAGCTTTCATCTTCTTTAGTTTTAGCAGTGGGCTTCTCAGCCTTCTTTGGGCGGTCGAAGATAGAGACCACCTTGTTTTCATTTTCAGTTTGCATAACGACCTCCAAGACTTTTCAGGTTGCGTAAACAGCTCTAGTTTCAGCAGGGAATTATCCCACATGAAAATTAAAGCAAGTCCTGTGCCACAGATGCCTAGGGGTAGCCAGTAATTTGGCCTTTGATCAGTTGTCTTATTGGCTACTTAGCATGGGCATCTTGGGAACTCCCAAGACATGAGCTGTTAGTAGCCATAACAAATGTCTAGGAACTTGGCAAATTCAAATGAAGATCGAAAAAAAGCCAAGGATTTTCATAGCTGTTATAAAAAACTTTAAATCTAGGGGCTTAGGACCAAATGGGTGATTGGACCCCCTCTAGTACCGGGGTCATGGTTCGTGATATCCTTGGGATAACAGGGGTTTAGATGATAGTACGGAGGAAGTTGGGACATGGATTTTTTTCAATTGCAAGGTGCTCATGCTGCCATTCAGAAGAACTTTCATCGCTACTACGACCCCAGCCGCGTGAGCCAAGCAGTTCGTGATTCCCATAAGCTTCGCGAGTTAGGCCGAGGTCGCCATTTCTCAAGCCGGCTTTTCAGGACAGAGGACTTCGATTACGTTCTGAGTCTTGCGCATCGAAAGTTTGTAACCGGGGCAGAGCTTCAGCGATGGTTCCAGGCGATGGAGCGCCTCCGGCAATGTGATCACCCCCTGATTCCTCCGTTGGAGTGGGGGCAGCTAGACGATCTATGCTACTACGTTTCACCCTATTGTGGAGAGCCTTTTGCTGGCTCTCGACAGGATCTAGATATGCTGCTTGAAGACCTTGCCAAGAAACTCTGGGACCATGGGCTATATTATGACGATTATTGGCAAATTCGGTGTCTCAGCGGACACCCTATGGTGATTGACTGGTCGGATTTGCAGCTCACTGCAATGGCTATTCGATAACCTGAAGAATTTCTGGAATCTCGCGATAACGTTCGTCTAAGTCGAGCCCGTAACCAATCACAAACTCGCGGCTTATTTCGAAGCCAACATAATCGATCGTATGAGTCATTTGGTGGGCTTCTGGCTTGCTTAGGAGCGAGCAGACTTTGAGGGATTTCGGGTTGCTTACCTTGAATAGGTTAATCAAGTAGTCAATGGTTAGCCCGGTGTCGATGATATCTTCCACCAACAGAATGTTTCGACCAGCAATGTCCATTTTGAGATCGTTCGTGATCCGGACATGGCCTGTGGAGCTGGTGCCTTCGTAACTTGAGACGCCAATAAAGTCTATTTCTAAAGGGCTGTTAATGGATCGAATCAAGTCGGCCATGAAAATAAAGGAGCCTTTTAAAACCCCAATCACGACAATGGGCTCATTCCCGTAGTCCTGAGAGATTTGCTTGCCTAGCTCCTCGATGCGGGCTTGAAGCTGGTCTTTCGAAAACAGAACCTTGGTATTGAGATTTTCCATCTTAACTCCTAAATTTTCAGAAAAGGGGTGGTCAGTACTCTCTTATAGGATGGGCCAGATCTCGACAAAACTTCCAAGCGATGCCAAGTGCTCTGGCGGCGGGGTTGAAATTTTGCCGTAACATGGTTTTCTGCCGAGCTTTTCGACCCCGAAACAGTATTGGAATAAACTACTTCAGCGCTCTCGTCAATCACCCGTACGATGAACTCTTCGGTGTCGTTTGTGGCTTGACTCATCCAGTTCAATCTCGCGATCACAAATGGGCTTTGTCTTTCGATTGCCAGCGAATTGGGAGTGCTTTCTGATTGGGATAGAATGAGCTTCAGATCTTGCGCTGGTAGTAATCTGATATGGGCATCTTTGGAAATACCGTGGAGTTGTTCCCATAGTCTGATAAAAGTCTCGCGCCGTACTGGGCTTTTGCAAGTTCTAAGATCGATTTCATCGATACCTGCGGCCCGTGTCAGTAGCAAAAGTTCGAATTCATTCCGCCCTTCGTCACTGCATTCAAGCCTTAAACGGGCCTTGGGGTGATATTGCCTGAGAAACCTTGGAAGAAGCAAGGCTGCCGGACCTCGATTCTGGCTTTGAAACGCTTGCCATTGGCTTGCAAATTCATCCACGGGCTGGCTTTGAAAGATGCGAAAAGCCAAGCCATGTTGTGGGTCGACCCAGTGTGCACTAGCTATTTCGGCCTGGGTCTCAGGCTGTTGGGTGGCTTGGTCTTGGCTTTTAGGAATTGGTTGAATTCGTTGGAGACGTATCGTAAGGCCATCCGCTTTAACGGGTTTCAGGTCTTCTTGGTCGATGCCAGCGAAGATAGGTTGGCTCGAAGTCTTGGGGATAATAAGGCGGGTTTGATCCACGATTGGCAAGCTAGTAATACTAGCCTCTGGACTGTTGCCTAGGTGTATTGTCGTATGGTCACCACTGGATTCGATTCTAAGATCTACTTGGTCTGGGGGAACGATCAAGAGGCAGTCCAAGAACCCCTGTTCTGGACTTTCCGGAAGGCATTGATTGTAGCGACTGTGAATAAAGGGTAGGGCCTGCCTGCCCGATCGGTTGAAGACCAAAGGTATTGTGTTGGTTCCCTGAATCCCACGATCAACGAAGGCAAGCTCGGTGCTCAGAGGCTTCTTATTGATGTTAATTGCTGTTGGAATAATTAAATCAAGGCTTTGAAAGCCATCTCGAAAAGACAGTTGGTTTTCCTTTGCATGAGACTCAGCGAACTGATTGTCAAACGAGAAAACCGGCGCAGATAGTGTTCCATTAGTGATGGTTTTGAGGCTGGCAATATGAAGCTTGTCATGAACTGCAAGTATGATGATAAGGATGTCCTTTTCGCTACTAAGCTCGTAGCGCAAGGCCTTATGCTTGTCGCGGGTTAAGGCTTGGATGCCCGATAGCTGCCAGTTTTTTTTGGGGTCATGGTGCCGCAATCTGATCTTGCTAAGGGAAGACTGGACCTGCCAGCCTTGATCAGACCAAAGGAAACTCTCAAGGATCAAGTCCTGATATTTTAAAGAGTTTTTCAAGGGTGGAACACCGCTACTTACCAGGTGAAGGCTAGGATTTGCCAGCAGCCAGTGACCGATATAGTGGCCTAAGTGAGGGAATTTTTTAGCAAGTTGTGGTGTAATCGGCTCAGCGTGGTAGGATGAGGCGTCAGGTTCCTCGGGAATGTAACTCCAAGTCTGTAACTGGGGGGGCGGGAGGGCCTGCATCTCCTGGCTATTTTCGGTTATACATCCTGAAATCAATAGGAAAATTGCTGATAGTCCAAAACGAAGCATAGCTAGAGACCAATCGTTTTTTAAGTTTTTGTAAAATTTTGTTGACAAGATCTCACTTTTTTGAGATCGTGGCAGAGGTTTTCTCGCCTTTGTTCGAATTAAGAAACAATATAGGGGCTTTTGCCTATGTCTCAAGAAATCGAGAAGGAATTTAAATCCAATAAGGTTAAACGACTTCCTCCTTCTGTACTCAAAGACATTGAGTTGAAAAATCATGCTAGACGCCTTGCTGGTCTATCGCCCATTCGTGTAAAGGTCCGCACTTGCATCGCCTGTGGCACTCTTTTTGAGTCAGCTGGTAACCGAACTTGTGGTTGCAATACCCGCAGCACTGGCTACATCGCTGGCCGCGAAATCATTTAATAACCCCATTTTAAAGCTTCTTCCCAAGTTTGCAACAGTTGGAATTAACTGTGAAAGGTAATCCTTTTTTAAAGGCTTACCTTAATCTATCCGATGCTTGAGCAAACCCTGTGGGAGACGCTTGATGGCGATCCAGTTTAACCGCAAACCTTACAAAGTCACCTATTACAAAGATGGTGAGCGCAAGACGATCCGCCGGGTTCCGCCTCCAAAGCTCCATGATATGTTACCGAAAGATAAGGTTTCGCTGACCCGAGGCAAGAATGATGACTTTGAAACTGGTGATGAATTTACCGTAAAACACATCAACCAGCGTCATCCCAATGTTTTGCAGGTGACCAATGACGATGGTCGTAGCACCTTTATTGATTACTACGACCTCAAGTTGGAGCAGAAGATTGCGAAACGTAATGGAGTGGATCCTCTCGACTTCCCTGAGAATAACCGCTACCTCAGATGGCCTTAACTAGGTGCACTGATCCAGATCTGCGAAAACAATGTTGTTCTCGTCATAATTCTGCAAGAACAGCTCTTCGACCTTCCAGCCTTGTAGCTTGCCACTTTCCCCATAGACCAGGGCTCTTAAAAAGTGCTGACCATTGCCATTGGGCCCTCGGGCATAAAGCATGGTTTGGATGGAAAGGTCGTCAGTATCGCGGATGAAGTGGGTTTGTAGAGTCGTCCAGACGACCTTATTGTTTTCGCAGCGCTCCATATACT
This sequence comes from Pseudobacteriovorax antillogorgiicola, assembly GCF_900177345.1. Lineage (NCBI taxonomy): Bacteria > Pseudomonadati > Bdellovibrionota > Oligoflexia > Oligoflexales > Pseudobacteriovoracaceae > Pseudobacteriovorax > Pseudobacteriovorax antillogorgiicola. The sequence goes on along the minus strand of NZ_FWZT01000011.1, from coordinate 144,802 downwards.
CCAAAGAAACTTTGGTGGCACCACGAATGAACTTAAGGTTAAAGTTGATAGGGCTTCCTGCCTGGTAGATCCTGTTGGCCTGGACAAAGTTGAACTCAGCGATGCCTCCTAACTGATCTTGGTCGATGACGTAGGTCCAGAAAATATTTTTATCGTAATCGGGTATGTCTCCCCAGCGGTAGGTCTCGCTTGGCCCTTGGTTTTGAAACTGCACACCACCTGGAATTCCTGGGGTGCGGCAACTAGAAGCGTTCACATTGGGATTGTCTTGCTTCATCAAATCACAGATACCCGGAACGATCTTACCCAAGGTTTGAAGTTGGTAGTTGCTGACCCACTGGGGGTTGCTTTTCTGCCGAACTCCCTCTACGTAGCGGCCGCTATCGCCAACGAGCATGATGACAACTGCATTTTGAATGGACTCGGTTTGACCTCGGGTATCGGTTAGCAAGACTGGCACGCGATGCTGCTGAATTTTAAGTGGGTTGGGAACGATCGACTGATCAGGGGGAATCACATAGTGAGCCTGAAGCCTAGCTTCAGGTTTTTCTGTCTCACGATGCTGAATTTCAAGGCAGGCAGAAAGTGTGAAAGGACAGTGAATCACACGGATATTTTCAGGTAGATTTTGCTGATCGACGGTTTGCGAATAGGTGAGCTGCATGTAGTCGACAGAAAAAATCTCGCTTTTTTGGGTATCAAGCTGAAGGTTCTTTTGAATCTGCGATGAAAAGGCTCGATCAACAGCAATCGGGTTGGGTTCAGGCAGCAACGTGATGATCTCGCCGCTTTCGAGATCCTGCCACGTCGCTCCTCGATTAAGCATGTCGATCATTTCCAGAGCAAAGACGATCTGCACGTTCTTGCGATTTTCCTGACCATTGCGATGAAGCTGAGCCATTTGCCAGACCCAGTCGTATAGCTCATCCGGGTTGGCGACTGTTTCATCCAAACCAAGTTGCTTTTGATCCAAGGCTTTGCGGAGCCAGCGACCATAGGCTTCAATTTGCGGTTCGAGGGTCATATTTTCTGGGACTACAGATAATTCCAAAGTTTCAAAGGACAGGCCGAAGGCGGTTTCACCCACGGACATACCGAGAACGCTGTCTGCATTGTAAAGGGTTGTTGCGGGCTGGGGTGATAGGTTTGATTCCTTCAGCGCCACAGCAAGAAGAAGCCGGTAGGGAATGTTATTGTTGCTAGCGGTTATGCGTAGGCTAGTTTCGATAGGACCATAGCTAGGAGCGCCCGAGCCTCCAGAGCCGCCCTTGCCCCCGCAACGAATCCCGAGGATTGCAATGATGCACAAAAAAATGTGGGTTCTCAGGTATCTCATCGAAGTCTCCTAGTAGTGATGAACAATGCTTCGAAGCTATATGATAATTATGACATGCTTTTAAGCGGGATACTCTAGGCAGTATTTGGCAATTCACGAAAAAAATCAAAAATTTGAAAAAAAAACTTGCAATGAGATGGTGCCTGAGGCATTAAGAATGTCCACCCGATGGGGGTATAGCTCAGTTGGTAGAGCATCAGATTTGCATTCTGAGGGTCAGCGGTTCGACTCCGCTTACCTCCACCATCAAGCACCTAGGGTGGTTAAACGATAGAAAAAAAGCCTTTGTTAGTTGTCGCTAGCAAAGGCTTTTTTCATTTCTTCGAAGTGGGCTTTTTGCTGCTTTCAAGTAAAAGATTTCTGCGTCCCTAACTTTTGCAACACAAGAACAAGAAAACTATCCCAAGCTGACTGGAGCGAAAGTTCCGGTCTTGATGAGAAACCTTGGCATTTGTAGTAAGGAATCTGCTAGATTGTCATCCAGATGGAAAACTTCGAATACTAGATAAATTGAGCCCAGGTGGTAAGGGACCTTTGAGGTTATCTGTCAGAGGTTGGAAGATTGGACGGTATGTGATTAATAAATGAGGTTTCTATGACAACGAATGACGAAGTATTGGTTTATTCTCATCACTGTAAGCTAGTGTTGAATACAGATGTTGATGCGATCATGATCTATCGCCTAGTTAAAGAAAAGGCTTGGAGTTGTGAAATCGTGTACGAAGATGGTTCAAGTAGTGTCTATGAGGATCTGTTTGCATCGGACAAAAAAGCCCTCGAAGTTGCTGTTGATGATTTAACGGATGAGACAAAAGAGCAGCTAATCTTAGAACGCCATCCAGAGGTCAGTTTACCGGATCCTAGGGTGATAAGGCCTACATGGGTTTAGGAGGTTTTTGCAGTAGATTGAAATCAATAAGATCACATTAGCGAGGGTAGCTTATGGCATCTCTAGAATCATCAATAAAAGAAATGATCAAGACTAGATTTACAGCCAGAAACTTCTGTACATCTTTCGAATCTAGCGCTGATTGCCTTGAGGTTACGGTTCAAGGCTTCGGTACAATATCGACTCCTCTTCAGCCAAAAATGATACGAGAGCTAATAAAAATAGCCCAGCCATCGCAATTCGGTTTTAAGGATAAGACTCTATATGATCAGAATATTCGCAAGTCTTATGAAATAGAGAAGTCTTGTATTAGCCTTGGAAGGGAGTTTGAAGAGCAGATAGAAAGCTCCTTAGAAAGAATAAAGAAGGATCTTCTTATCCCCTCGGATGGTGACTTGAGAGCTGAACTTCATAATTTGCTGATATATGAAAAATCCTGCTTCTTTGACTTTCATCAAGATTCAGAAAAAGAAGATGGGATGATAGCTACCCTATCGATCATATTGCCGACGACTTATCGTGGAGGTGAACTTGTTATTGACTACCAAGGCCATACTGAAAGCCTTGGGTCGTGTAACTACTCGAAGTATGGCCGTGAACCATCCCTCCAGTATGTGGCTTTTTATGCTGACTGCCAACACAAGATTAATAAGCTTAGCTATGGTTATCGGCTCGCTCTCACATTTAATCTTATATTAGAACATGGTAAGGAGCAGAAATCAGAGCGGGTAAGTGGCGGTCTTGCGAAATCATTGGATAGCTATTTTTCTGCACAACATGCAGTTCCTTCGAATTACAGAAAAACTCCAAAATGGTTTGTCTTCCTACTAAATCATCAATACACACCTAGAAGTTTAGCTTGGGAAAACCTTAAGGGGGCCGATAGAACTGTTGCTAAAGAGTTTAAGCAAGCTGCTAAAGAATTAGATTTAGAAATATTTCTTACTCTGGCTGAATCCCATGAAACCTGGTCTGCTTATGAGTCCAGATCTCCTCGGTACTATGACTATGTCGATGATTTAGAGGAAGATTCGGAGGAGGGTGTTGAAATCGACGACTTAGTCAACAGCGAGACAAGCCTTTCAGGGTGGATTGATCAATGTGGCAAGAAGTTAGACTATGGAGAAAAATATATTCGTGATGAGTTTATCTTCTCGACCTTAGATAATAGCTCTCTTGTGCCCGAAAAGAGTGAATATGAAGGGTTCATGGGTAACTATGGGAATACTATTGATCGTTGGTATAACAGGTCGGCGATCGTTCTGTGGGAGAAAAACCATTCGATAATTGCGAAGATGTCTATCGATCTTAATTGCGGACTCTCTGAATATTGCCGGCTTTTGAAGCATGATTTTGAAAAATCGTCTCATCTATTTCCTTCGGTATTAGCATACCTAGGAAGTGATTACGGTTTACAGGATGTCGAGGAACCGATCCTTTTAGATTTTCTCTTGGCGATAAAAAAGTATGAATTTTTTGCAGCTTTGTGCAAACATTTGAGTTTGCGACAAATTCTAAACCTTGGAGTAGAAGGTATCGAGGAGCTGATTATTCAGTATGGTGACAGTAAGATCGCCACGAGTCTGTCGAATCTAAAAATAGATGATAGGAGTCGTCTTATCCCCTCAGTTTTATCAACAATGATCAAGAGCATGTGGATAAAGGCACCGGAGTTCTCAGACTTTGTACTTAACAAGTGGATAGGTGAGTTCGAGTCAAATATTTCAAATTCGGGATATCGTTTCTATAGTAAAGAAAGTCGTCTCCAATTCACGAAAGAGATACAACTGAATCTTAAGTCTTTAGCAGAAGTACTAACATTTATTGAAAGGAAGCAATTTGCAGTGGGGCTTTTGGATCAGATGGTTAAAGAGATCCATGTGTTTCAGTCAATCTACCTATTTGAACTTCTTTCATCGAGCGATCTTTGCGATTTTTTCGAAGACTTCGAACAATACCGTCAGATCAAAAGCTTGGCTGAAGCTGAAATAAAGACCTTTTTGAAAGATGATCTTGGCCCTAGCAATTGGAAAATTGATGACATGCTTCCATGTGATTGTGAACTTTGCACAGAGTTGAATAAGTTCCTAAGATCCCCAATTACCCAGAAAAAAGTATGGCCGCTGAATAAATACAACAGAGGGCATATACACCAAACCATAGATTCGCTCGATTTACCGTTGACCCATGAGACTGAAAGGGTTGGAAGGCCATATAGGCTTATTCTTCGGAAGACTCCAGCTATGTTCTCACTTAGAAAAGAAAAGGAAAAAAAATATCAGGATCTGCTTAAGCGTATGAGCTAGATGGAGCGATTCGATCAGATGGATTAAATTCAAGTAATGGTCACTCCAACATCTGTCGGGGTTCTAAGTGGGTTGGTAGGAGTCAAGGTACGACATTCGCCCCAGGAAAAATGGCTTCCTCAAAATCAGGAAGCATTTCCTGTTTTTCATGAAAGATCCAGCTAGGCTAGGATTTCACCTCAAAATAAAAGCGTTATATCAGCGACCTAACAAGTCAAAAAATCTGGCATCAAAGTTGAATTGCAACCACCGGGACCATCTCATCTAAGACTTACGAACGGTCGTTCACCAGAAGTTTATGCTTGCCCCTGATGGTATTAAAAGTTACTCACCATGAAGAAAATAGGGCAAAGGAAGGCAATTCCATCTTCCTTGGGGACATCTATCGACTCAGACTCTTACGAGTGGCCATGTGTTTTTAGGTGGGTGACCTGATTGGATTGTTGATAAGACATACAACGGAGTAAATTTGAGACTTTTAAGCCGGACTGAGGCATTAAAAGACTACATCGATGCCTTTTCTGATGTTGAGCTTGAGACCAACTTTGCGAAAATATCCCATGAAGCGCTTGAAAATCTTGACATAGCAACCCAACTGACAACTGATGATATATATGACTTTTTAACTTCACAGAATATAGCGCAAAAGAATCTGTTGACGTTCGCTAGTCCAGGAATAGCTCTTCATCAAGGACGAGGCTTCCATGTGGTGCTCGCTTGCTGGCCTGCTGATAGAACTGAAATACACAACCATGAGTTTGAAGGGGCATTTCAAGTTCTGTCGGGGAGTAGTTTGGACCTTGAGTTCAGTGTTTCCAAGGGTAAACCTCTCATTGCGAGCTTCTCCCAAGCAAAATTAGAGTTGACTGCTGTTCAGCGCTACGGAAAAGGTGATTCACGGCAGATCACCAATGACTATGTACATAGCATCTTTCATATGGATTCACCTACAGTGGTCCTTATAATAATGCGGAAAAATCGTGACTTTCAATTTGTCTGTACCGGCAGTGGGATCGTATATCCAAGAGATCTCTTAGCTCCCGTTTCAAGGGTATCTTTTCTTTCCAATCTGAGTAGATCTGATTCAAATAAGGGCTACCTGGATTCATTCTTTCGTTCGAATTCGGATCAAGAACTACTGATGTATCTCACAAGATATATTGATGGCAGCAACTCGGTTCAAAGTTTTATGAGCTATCTGGAGCATGAGGTCGAACAACGTTCCGAGGCACTAAGGTCCCTATTTGAGAAGCTAAGGGATGATCATGAGAGTGCTCTGAAAATCAAAGAGATTTTCCCGCGGTTGAGTGCTGAAGAGAAATACATGTGTACTCTACTTTGCTTCGATGTCGAGTTACGAGACGAAATTTTGAGGGAATTTGAAGATGAGACTCAGGTGAATTTTGAGAGTTCTGTGAACAGGTCGACTTATGCGCCTCAATTAAATGGCAAAATCGAAAAGTTGTTGACGAAAAGAAAAGGTGGTCTTTCTGCTAGGAAAACAGATGGGGCCAGTAAGAATGAAGTTCTTAGAGCGGCTATAAATCTAGATCTGGCGACGGACCTTGAGACTCGTCCAAGTTCTGGGGTGGGTAGTCTCATTAAAAAATTATCTACGCCCCGAGCTGACACAACGTTCTCGGATGGTGGGAGCACATCAATTAAAGCCCCTGATGAGTTGTAAGAGTGTTTGAACAAATAGGACAAGAAATGGTGGGGAGAAAAGTATCTTATATCTTTTGTTTTTTGATAGCTTGGCTAGCATCACATGCTTATTCAGAAAAATCGAATGAAGTGACTCTTCGTACCGCTATTTTTAGAGCCCATGATATAACCCGCTTCGATCCCATTAACTCCGGGAAAATGTCGGATAGGATCATAACGTCCGCTCTTTATTCAAATCTTTTCGAATCCAATATGGATCGTCAAAATATCAGCCTGGCGGGAGGAATTGCGGAAAGTTATCAGTGGCAGAAGAATAATACACTGGAAATCCAAATTAGAGATCTTCCTTGGGTTGTCGGTCGTGTTTCTGGAGGCGATGTTGCTTTTTCTTTCAAGAGAGTCTTTGTCAAGTCGGATAGCACGATCTCTAAAACCTTAGCTCGATATCTTTGTGGCAAGGAAAGGCTTCAATCGGTCGATGAAAAGTGCGATGGCATCAACTATTCGCAAAGATCAATATCATTGACATTTCCAAGAAAACTGCCTGGTATTCCAGCCCTGTTGAGGAATTCTCAGCTAGCCATTGTGCCTAGGATCTCAGTTGACCCGAAAAATCTCAATATTCAGGACTATTCAAAGACTACGGGACCCTATCGACATGCTGGAAAGAGCAGTAGCGGACATATCCTTCTCAAAGCCAATAGTGGTCATTGGAATAGAGATAAGTCTGCAAGTACTATTGTTATTATGGCAGATGATTATATTAGTATTGACGGAAAAAATACGCCTAAAAGCTATCTTGAATTCGTTAAGGGTAATCTGGATTTCCTTCCTCTATCGAATATTTGGTATGACAACTCTTTCTTTGCGAAAGCAATAGAAAGCCAGCCTTCGGAAGTTTTTACTACAAACGAAATGTCCGTGGCAGGTATGGTCTTTACTAAGAAGGGATTCAACCAAATGTCTCCGAAGGTGAGGAGGAAAGTTAGCCTTGATATCCAAAACCAGATTCAGAGAAAACTTAAAGAACGTAGAAAAAAATCGAAGAAAAGAAAGCTTTTTGGATACGCAAGGATAGTGAACCAGTTTGTTGCAAAGGGGGCCTTTGGCTCATTGAGTAATAGGCAGATAGATTTTCTAGAGCAGGAAGTCGCCAATGGCACCTCAGTATCTCGCAATAGAAAAACTATTGTGGGAGTGAATCCATCTATCATTAGCTTCCTTAAGAAAGCTATCAAGCACAATGGCACTTATGACTTGAGAGAGGTTGATAAGGATAAACGCTATCACCTGATTGATGTGGACCCAGGTAAAGATGCTCTTGAGCACCCCGATCTAATAGAATTGGGTGTCACTGCTGGCTACGCGGAAAGTCCTAGCACGTTCGCTCACTTCTTTGATATCGGCTTATTTAAGGCAGCTGACAATAAATCATCATTTGATATTTTGGACAACTATCTTTCCCTCTCAAAAAGGGAGCGAATGGAGTTGTTTAGACAAATTCACTTCGACTCTTTATTTACAAATCCATCTATTATTCCACTGTGGTCTTATCCATCGGTAGCTATTTATCGAGATGACTGGGCCTTGGATATTTCCAAAAACTCAACAATATCTCCACTATGGCTAGTGAAAAAGAAAGAGATGGGCAAGTGAAGCCTATCTCGTTTTTGGCGTTAATTCTTCTTGAGGCAGTCATTGTCCTTCTCGCAGCAGAGGGGTTTCAGCAGTACCACCGGAACATTTATTCAAAAAACCTTTTTCTATCTCAGAGGAATAATTTGCTTGCGGATTACTTTACACCAGCGATCGCGGATTTTGAGCGGGTGACGGGTGAGTCGAATGTTTTTATTGCTGTGGTTTATAGACACGAGGCTAGTGGAGAAAGCTTCTTTTTCAACGACACCTACCGAGTCGTTGAGCCTCTGAAAGAGTCTAAACTATTGGTGTCTGAAACCTGCTATACTGTTCGGCTGGTAGAGAAAAAGGCACTCGGTTCACTTTGCTTCTATTCGAAGCGATTTACCAATCTCTATTCGGCGTCACTATTTTTCGCGATCCTCGTTGCGATCCAATATTTGTTCTATGGTAGATCTAGAAAAAAAACGTTAGCCCAGCAAGCCATAGAACTTCAGAACCAACGGAATCGGGCTATCGCTCAGACCACTCAGATGCTTGCTCATGACGTGAGAAAACCATTTTCCTTGGTCAGCGCACTTATTGATATGGTAGCGAATGCCAGGGATTCAGAGCAGGTAAAGTTGATTCTTAATGATGGCTTATCTGATATTTCACAAGCCTTGACAAGTGTAAACGGCATGATTCAGGATGTCATGGAAGTTGGCCAATCAGTGACTCAACTGAGTTATTCTAGTGAATCTATCCCAGAGATGATTGGAGATACACTTAGAAACCTATTCCGATTCAATAGCCAAAGCGATTTCAAAATTGAAAGCCAGTTTAGTCATGGCAGTTGTGTGGAAGTTGATTCCCTCAAAGTGAATCGGGTTTTTACGAACATTCTAGGCAATGCGATTGAGCATATGGGTCATAGCGGTAGGCTATGGATCATCACGAAAGAAAGTGACGATTGGATCGAAATTTGTCTTGGAAACTCGAATTCATATATTCCTGAGAGTGACAGAAAGCAACTATTCGACGCATTCTTCACCAAAGGGAAGCAGGGAGGGACTGGGCTTGGTCTTGCTATTGCTAAAAAAATCGTAGAGGCTCATGGTGGGAAAATCTGGTGCGACTCTTCGCTTGCAAAAGGGACTGAATTCTTTATCACCTTGCCTGTATCGGGTGATCGTGACGGGAGCAGGGTAAAGATACTATCTTCTAGCCAGGAGTACTACGAAGAATCTGTGTTGAGAGCCGACGTTACAGCTTGTTCCACTATTTCTCCGGAGGCTAGAAGCTCGCAAGCCGAAGAAAAATCTTTGGAGGGAAGCCTCTTAAAAGAAATAGGCCGAGAAATCAGCTTAGCGATCATCGATGATGAGGCCGTCTATCGAGGTCACCTAAAGAGTAATCTGGCATGCAATACTAGGCTAGCAGCGAAGATAAACGTACAGGAACATCAATCGGCAGAGCAATTTCTGATTGATGTTAGCAATAACATCGATGTGGTCATAATCGATGTGGATCTAGGCAGAGGTACGATGAATGGCTTGGATGCCGTTCGTTTGATTCGAAATGAACAACCCGATAGTAGGATATGCGTTCATTCAAATCGTGGTGCGCTAGAATACTCTTCACTGGCGATGGAAGCTGGAGCAGACCTTTTCCTTCCCAAGCCGATGTCCAGACTTCATTTGCTAAAGATTCTAGCTTCCACAGTAGGGCTTAATGATGGTGAAACCGCAGCGGAAAGCAAGTCCAATATTAGAGGAAAAGTTGTCTTGGTTGAGGATAACCAGACTATAGCAAGCTCTTGGAAGCTTCTTTTCGATACCGCGCCAATTGAAGTCTTCATGAATTTTAGGACGTTCTTCATGAAATCAGGGAAACCAGACTTCTTTGAAGATGTCGATGCAGTTGTAACTGACTATTATCTCGATGATTTCAAGACAGGTATAGATGTTGCAAACCATGTTAGACAGCTAGGTTTTAGCGGGGACATCTATCTATGCAGTGGCAAAGATCACCTTGAAGCTGAGGAGCTTGAGTTGTTTTCAGGAGTGCTTCCCAAGAATCCTAGTGATGCAATGGCAAAGCTTAACACGCTTAGGTTAGGTAAGAACCGGCAGCAACAGGAAACCCAACAAATGTGCCTAAACCAGTATAAAAGTACACTCAAGTCACGAAGGCTCTTGATCGTCGAAGATATAGATCTACAACGTGAACTGTATCAAGGTATCGGATCAGATCTCATGGCTTGCGACAGTGCTGCTACTTATGAAGAAGCAGTCAAGCTGATGGAGCTTAACAATTATGACTATCTGCTCTCAGACATCCATCTGACAACAGATTTTGATGATCCCTCCGATGGTCTAAAATTGATGTCTTTTGCTAAGAAAAGGCATAGCTACATGGTGGTCGTAGGGATGTCTACAGACAGTTCGATATCGGAGTTTAGTGGGATGGATCATTTTGTTCCCAAGCCTATTCTAAGTTTAGATCAGATGGCTCAAGCACTTAGAGATGGGGAGCGCCGCTGTCAGTGAGTGAAAGTGACATCAATGATAGTGAGATTCATGCAAACAGCTTGGAAGCAACAAATGAGAGTATCAGGAGAAGCAATTCCTCTTTTTAGAAGAAGAACAAATACATATTCTAAAAATTGTCAACAGCTACAAAGACGCTTGTATATAGACTGATCATTCGAAACTTTGTCAAAACTCACTTCACTATAAAGCTGGTACCAGCTGTAGCCCAAAGCATAATCGAAGCGGGATTTTCAATTGAGGAGCTTATGATGATTCCTAAACATAGAAGAACCTCAGTACCAATGAGAGAGTCCTTAGCTATTACCCTGAAAATCCAAGCGAATCTAAACGATAAGAGTATTTTTGACTGAAAAATAAACTTGCTTCACCGCAATTTTTACGTTAACTCGAAGATATCGTTTCTGATGTGCCGAAGGGCAATAAAAAGGCAGGGTAAGGGGGTTAATATGAAAGTAAGTTACTGTTTTAAAGCCGTTACGCTTTCAAGTTTCGTTTTTGTAGGTGGTGCACAAGCGAGCACTGGAGTAAGTCAAGATAGTCCATCCGACCAACTTCCTCCTACAATAATCGAAGACCATGGAGAAGTTGACTATCTAGATTTACTGCTTAAGGGGTTTTGGCAAGATGTAAAATCGCCAATAGCAGAATTGAGGGCACGGTAAGTCATGAGTATTACGATCCCAGAATATTATGACTTGGTTAGTGAACTGTACTCGCAGAACGAGTGTGCCTCAGTCAATTTCATCGGACAATTTATCGATGACTTTCTTGCTGATTTGCCCGAGGGAGCCTCCATCGCCGATCTAGGTTGTGGCCCGGGTGATGAAGCAGAGAAGCATGGGGATCGACTTTACTTTTCGGGGGTGGATGTTTCTAGAAAGGTTCTGGAGAGCTATCAAAAGAGAGTCAATGCGTCGAAGACATTCCATAACTCTATTAACAGTCTTCCCTTTGATGATAACTCATTTGATGCGTTGATGTTCTTGTTTTCGATTCTTCACATCGATCATGAGAATGGAAAGAAAGCGATAAGCGAAGCTTATCGTGTTCTTAAACCAAATAGTAAGATGATGTTTGCTACCGCGATAGGAGAAGCAAATACCGTCATCCATGCAATTCATCCAGAATTTATGAAGATTGACCATCTCAAACCTATTCCATTTTATCTTTGGAATCCAGATGATTTGAGAGCCGAGTTGCTTGCAGTAGGGTTTGAAATTGAGTCTGATGACGTTGGGCCAATCGCTGAGGGCAGAGGAAGTATCATCAAGTTGACTGCAAAAAAAAAATTAGCGATGTAGTTTCCGATCCTGACTCAGGCAATAGATTTAGATCAAAAAGTGCTGAGGAATCTGTAAAAATTGGTATGGCTCTAAAAAAAAGAGCTGGCCTATCTAGAATATCTAGTATCAACAAACTTGCCAACCAACTAATGCCCGTTTTCCAAGGGTACAGGCCTCATTCAACCATTGATATATCGACATGTTCAGGGAAAGGTCTAACCACAGAGCTGGCTTTAGCCAGCCTTCTGTTTGAAGCATATGAGATAGCGGTTGCGGAGAGAGTGCGATGTCAAAGTATTGTGCTTTCGTCGCGGAAGATGGTTGATAGTAAGATGGATCATGTCCCAGTAGGAAGCTTAGGCCAAGTAGGTTTTTGTGAGGACAAAGCGGTCGAGTGGATTCCTGTAAAGGACTTTGATACCGACACGTGGGTTTACGCTCCCATTGCTTCACTGTACTTTCATCCTGGCATATTCAGCGCTACAAGTAACGGTCTTGCCACTGGTCTAAGCTTCTATGAGTCCCTAATGTATGGGTTATTAGAGGTTGTTGAACGTCATGCTCACACGTGGGCGCTTCTTAGGAAGAGAGCGTTTAGTGTAAGAAACTACAAAAGTCAGATATCTGCTGAGCTTAAAGATGAACTTTTATCTCTCCAGGAACAGGGAGTCCAGGTGGAAATTAATGACATATCTACGGAGCTTGGAATACCGTGTTTCTACTCTGTTTTTGTAGAGCCCACTCTCGATGGTATGAGAAGTTTCAATAGCGGTGTCGCATGTCATCTAGATAAAAAGACTGCTCTCGAATCAGCAATCTCAGAAGCGCTTCAGTCTAGGGCCGTCTCGGTATCTGGTTCCAGAGAAGACCTGAATGAGAAACACTCAGCAATAGGAGATTCTCGGGTGTTTAGCTTTTGGTATTCGTCTGATAGCAAGGAGCAGAGAGACTTTGATGACATTATTAGTTTAACTGCCATATCAAGCCTATCAGCAATTAATTTGATTCTGGAAACTGTCAGAAAAAATGATAAATCCTTAGGAAGATATCTCTACTATACCTATCCAAGTGAGAATGGAACCTATGTCACCCGATCAATTATAGAGGGTGCTGAGCAGTTCGGATTATGTCGGCATCGGTTTGGCCAATCAGTTTTCAACTATTTGAAGGGGTCTATAGGATGAGGTGTTTTCGGCAAATATTTTTCCTCTTCCTGCTTTCAAGCCAAGCTTTTTCTAATGGGATACAATATTGCCCTACTCTGCATGTGGATGAAATGCCCTCTGAATTCAATAGTGGAAAGATGGTTGATTTGGCAAGCCATATAATGGTTAATCAGGTGTGTGAGAGGCTAGTTAAAAAAGCTGCAGATGGAGCATTTACCAGCGAAGCTGCTCTCAAGTGGAAGTTTGACAAGACAGGGACAAGTCTTGTGATTTGGCTTAGGGGCGATAGGCTTGTCAGAAAAAATGAACTAGTTACAGCTGCCCATGTTAAGCGAATGATTGAGACAGTCTTGAAAGCTGGTGTAGTACATGGATTCAAGAAAATTATCGGTTCAGGTGAATTTCTGAGCAATGCTTCAAATGAGGTCCAAGGTGTCGAAATACTTTCTAAGTTCAAAGTAAAACTTAGTTTTACTGAGCCATACTTTTCGATATTGGATGATTTATCCGGCCTTCACGCATCTTTATGTGTTGAAGATGATCTTGGTATAGCTGGTAGTGGCCCTTATTTCATCGAATCGATCGACAAGAACATATTTAGGTTTCGTGCAAAAGACAGAAATATTGTTGGCCCAAAAGTGTTTTGTATCTCTGATAAATCTCAGAAGGGAACATTTCTATCAATAGGAACACCTTCGTCAAAGAATGAATTTGATGCTTCTTTGAGTTACTTTATTCCTGAGATTCGGTTCATAGGATTTAACTTAGATAGTATTTATGGCGATATTAGAAGAAGAAGATCTGTTTTGAAGTTGTTTGGGCAAATTGAAAAGGATCTGAAATATGACCTTGGTGGCTTTATTCCTCTCGGTTTAGCGGGACACAATCCAAAACTAAAGCTTAATACTGATGGCAAGTCTATCAATCCGACCAATCTGGAAATTGACTATTACTTAAAAGACTTTGATGAAGTAGCATCAATTTTATGCAAACAAGCTAAAAAAGTAGGGGTAGAGTGTAAGGCAAATCGTGTTTCACTTAAAAGATTTCTTCAACTAAACCAAGAAAACAAGCTCAAATTGTTCATGGGGAGGTTCTTACCATCAGTTCAATCGACGAGAGACTTGGTTTCGGTGTTCAAACCAGATAGCCAGTTAAACTTTTTTTTTAAGTCCGATTCCAGTAGCGAGCACCAAAAACAGATAACAAGGTTCTTGGAACCAATCTATAGCGCTAACTATAGGAGAATGGTTGATGCTTCAAAAGAACTAGATAGTTATTTAGTGAACAATTTGATCATGGCTCCAATAGAATATGGGGTTATGAAGAAGATTTTTTTCAACTCAAACTATATTAGAGGAGAACTGAATATAAACTCTCCTCTTGACTTAGAAATCGAGAAACTTGATGTCAAAGACGCATATCTACTCCGGCACTAGTATCCAGATCGCGTCTAGCTCGGACGATATAGTTGTGCATCCCCCCATTGCCAGAGGGTGTCTCCGAGAATCTAGATTTAAATGTAACGATCGGATACTGATCATTGATGGTTTTTTCCACCAGAAGGAGGCTGTTGACCTTACCGAGATTAGGCGTTTGATCGGCATAGGTGTGTCGATAGCAGGGGCATCGTCTATGGGTGCTCTGAGAGCGGTCGAGGCCCAATCGCTTGGAATGAAGGGCTTTGGACACATATATCGATGGATTAGGCGGCAAATAATAGTTGACGATGAGATTGTGGCACAGTTGGTTGATCCAAGGAACTTTCAACCGATCACCTTTGCTTTAGTCGATGTCATATATGCGCTGAGAACGTTGAAATATCGAAAGCTAATAGACTTTAGACAATATAGTGAACTAGTTAGCGTGGTGAGTGAAAGACATTATACAGAAAGAGACCTAGATATGCTAAGGACAGCGATGCGAAAAGTAGGCGCTGATCAAGAAATGCTAGGCGATAATCTTAAAGCAGGAACCAGAAAAAAATCGGATGCAATGATTGCCATTAAGAAGCTTGGAATAGATTCGATGGTTGAAGTGCTATAAAAGCCCACTAGGACGGTGTATATTAGTGTATCTCAAAGACTATATCCGTAAAAGTCTGATCAGGCCTTTAGTAGCGGTTGTTGCTATAGGAATGCTCCTAGTCTCATTTGTCGATCTTTGGTACCTTGATTATAGCTACCGACAAGGTGTGAGAAATAAAGTAAAAAGTTTTATAAATCTAGAACGACAATCTTTTCAAACCTTCGACTATATTAGAGTAAATAGAAGCCTTAGAAGCATATTCTCAGATGAAGAATATCGCTACCTAGAAGTTTATGATGTCCACAGATTGAAAATTGGATCTTTGAAAAGGGACGGTTACTCCTACGAAAAGACTTTTAGTCCTTGTGATTCAGACAAGGATAGTTGCTTTAACTATCGGTTTCATGAGCATAGCTTACATTTGAACTTTGTTGTCTTTATGCGTGTTGACCAAGCATTGATAGAAGTCCGTGGAGTCGTTAGTCCAGTTGCGAAAATGACACCACTTCTAGTACGCTCGGCTACTATTTTCTTAGTAGTATTCTTGGGAATCCTTTTCAGCATAAGTTTTCTTGAAACGGGGATGCTTCGGCGTATCGGGATTGTTTCAGATCTTAGTAGGAAAATAAACAGACTAAAGGATCTAAATGATATCGCAGATCTGATCCAGGGAAAAACAACTGGAATTACAGAAATTGACAGCTTTCTGGAGAAAATAAGCGTTTTGAGTGTTGATATCAAGAAGCTTTCAGGACGGATTCTCGCTTCAAAAAAGAAGGTCGCTATTGCTCAAGCTACGCAAATGCTTGCCCATGACTTCAAAGGACCATTAACTGTCTTTCAAAAAGTAGCCTATGGCTCGGAAAGAGACTTTTCTGAAGAGAAAGAAAATCTAGTAAAGGCCCTTAATCGAATTTTATCCATGGCGGACTCTATAAAGAGGGCTGATTTAGATTCACAAGTGAGGCCATCGAGCCATGATCTTTTACTGGATGGTATTCTATCCAGTGTTCAAAGCTATGCTGAAGGTCATTCTGTAGAATTTGTAGCGAACACACCGGATTTAGTAGATATTCATATTGACTTAGTCAAGGTTGAAA
Organism: Pseudobacteriovorax antillogorgiicola; assembly: GCF_900177345.1. NCBI lineage: Bacteria > Pseudomonadati > Bdellovibrionota > Oligoflexia > Oligoflexales > Pseudobacteriovoracaceae > Pseudobacteriovorax > Pseudobacteriovorax antillogorgiicola. The sequence goes on along the minus strand of NZ_FWZT01000011.1, from coordinate 128,857 downwards.
GGGCTATTTCAAACTTACTCTTCAATGCTATTGAAGCTGCAGAATCAAAAGTGGTGCTATCTTGGTCCTTAAAAAATCAGGCTCTCGTGATTAAGGTCAGGGACGATGGGCCTGGCGTTCCCGCGCCAATCGAGTCAAGTCTCTTTACTGAAGGTACGACATTTGGCAAGGAAAGTGGAACTGGTCTAGGACTTGCATTCGTAAATCATGTTGCTCGGGGGCATGGAGGAGCAGTTGAATACTACAGAGAAGGAAATCTATCAGTGTTTCAGATGACTTTGGAAGATGTGAGAATAAAACCGGCCCGTAAGCTTGACCGAATCAGGGCCAAGAATGATTCCGCAGTTGGTGGAAATTGTGAATCTATTTCCCATATCTTGTTATCTTTGGAAGATCTGTCAACCCAAGAGAAAGTTGTTGAGTCGCTCTCACAGCGTTTTGGTATCACGATTTCTACGTCTATAGACGCAATGCCATATTGCCAAATAATCTATACTGACGACCCGGCCTTCCTGCTAAGCGAATGCCCGGAAGGGGTGCGAATAATCATAAACAGTGCTGAAAAAGCTGAGTCAATATTGACAAGAGTTCTGCAGGGAGAGGACCGTGAGAAAGAAGTCCATACTAATAGTTGAAGATGCTATTGATCAGATTGAAAGGTATAGGGACTTAGTTTCTGAGATCTATCAAGTCTATCTGGCAACTAATATCAGAGAGGCAGAAGAGATACTGAATCTGGAATCAATTAATATACTACTGACGGATATACACCTTAAGCAATCTCAGAGCCAAAATACTTACGAAGGCTTTAATATAATTGAATTTGCTAAAAAGCATCATCCCGAGGTCTTGGTACTAGTTATGAGTGCCGACCCTAAAATTGAAACCTACAATCAAGCATTTTCCTTAGGGGCACGATGCTTTCTGAAGAAGCCAATCATTAATTCTGCGGAAATTCAAATTGCTATCGAGTCAGCAGAACAGAATAGGCTTATTGATAGATTCAAAGAATCAAATCGAATAACTTTTCCGAAAAACCTCAATCTGAAATGCGAAGATGGTTTAGTGCTTCCTGATAAAGTGAGAACAGCGGTTCGAGGAGTTGCTCGAGTAAGGGATATTCCTGTAGTGATCTATGGTGAAACGGGAACGGGAAAGGAAGAAGTAGCTAAACTGATCCATAAGCGGCGTGTTGAGGTTGAGGGTAATATTCCGTTCGTAGCAGTTAATTGCGCGAATTTGAAAGATACTGCCGCACTCTCATTACTATTTGGACATAAAAAAGGTTCATTTACTGGTGCTTCTGAAACAACCGTCGGCTATATTGGTGAGGCAGATGGTGGAATACTTTTCCTTGATGAGGTGCACAGGCTGGATGAAGAGTGTCAAGCTAGACTTTTGCGGGTCTTGAATGACGGAACCTATCAACGGTTTGGCGATACGAAAGAACTGTACTCAAGGTTTCAAGTGGTAGTTGCTTCGTCCCGTGATCTCGACGTACTTGTTGAAGAAGGCAAATTCCTAATGGACCTGCGCTCAAGGATTACGGGCGTTGATATAGAGCTTCGCCCGTTAAGAGATAGGATTTCAGACCTAAATCTGCTTGTTCCACTATATTTTGCCAAAAATAGGATAGAAGTAAAAGGTACTGAAGTAATAAAAATCATTGAAAAGTGTTCCGAATTCTACTGGCAAGGGAATATTAGGCAGCTTTTTAATGTACTGCGATCTCTAGAAATGCAGTGTTTGATGAATGGTTCTGAAATTCAAGCTAGCTTACTTCCTTTATTTCGCTCAATGCTAGATCCTTCGAAGAGTGATTTAAGAGGGGGTCATTCAGATGTGGATATTCTTCGCACTCTTAACGAAGATGTCGATTATAAGGAAAGTATGAATCTCTTTGAGAAACACTACCTAAGATCTCTTCTATCTCGCCATAGAACCGTAACAGATGCTGTCAAAGCAGTGAACATAAGTCGTAGCAGTCTTGATCTAAAGATAAAGAAATACAGCTTGGTCAATAAAAATTTGGAGTCGTAATTCTCCACCTCCTTAGTTCATAGCGAAGTTCTATGGGCCAGGGGAGTGTGAGACAATCAGAGTGAAAGTAGTCCGGTAGCCTGGAAATGGCCAAGGCTAGCCCTTGATAGGCTGGCAGAAGGCCAGTTGGTATTCAATTAGGTCAATTATCAGCTTAATGATGCTGTCACCACCGAAAACCTAACCGCAAGCTAAGAGTCGATTGATGGACTTGATCTTCAACCCTTCCCCATTCACTATAAGTATCACCGTGAAAACTTTCAAGATCCATGGAAGCTGTTAGTTGCTGATCTGAAGTTAAAGAGGAGTATTGCACTCCAATAATAGAAATAGAGCTACTATCACTAAGAGAGTGATAACCTCTTATAATCGGTGACCATGGACTACCGAAATGAGTAATAGCATTGATGTATAAGAGGTCACGGCTGAGCCACTGACTCGCTCCCCAAATAAAGGTATCATTTGAACCTGGTTTCCGATGGTCATATGAGTCATAGCGTGTTCCTAAACTTACTCGCTTATCTCCACGATCAAGCCCCTCCAGATAGTCTCGACTTCGCGTTCCATTAAGTCCATGGCTAATACGAATCAATTCCAGCCCTAGGGATAGTGGTAGGTTCCCGATTCCCATACGAGTGCCTAGCAAGCCATCACTGTAGATCGTTTCACGGTCACGTCGTTTGTGTAGGTTGTATTCAAGATAGACAACCAAAAAGTCCAATGGTGTGGCACTTAGGTTCTGGCCAAAAAATCTCTGGCCAACAATTGTTCGGCTTTGGAGAGTATCTCCCTCATGATCAATTGTCACATAGGGAACCATAAGATCTCGATCTTTCTCAAAGATCGTCATTGCTCCAAGTGAAAGTTCCCCATGTATCATAGCAGATATTTTGAGCATATCGGAGCCACGATCGACAACAAATGGTCCTTGATCATTTCGCATTCCAGTACGTTCTGGCTGGGAAGGGTTGGTGCTGATTCCTGAGCCGATTCGATAGGAGTAGCGACCGACAATAAAACTCCATGTATCGGTTTCCCATTTGTTAAAGGCTTCGATCACTTCTCCGGCGCATGGCTCGTGATTATCAAGGTGGCTCCCTGATTGGCATTCACCTTGAACATCAAAAACTCCTAGAAGAGATTCGTCACCCCATTCTCCTTTTAACCTTAAACTGAACGTGTTTACATTAACAGGTTCGCCACCCTTTGCATCTCGCCAATAGCTATTGGTAGCTTCCATGGACGGGTACATGCTCAAGTCTTCAGCCTTTAGATCACAACTATGTAGCAAAAGGCAAAAACAGAGGACAGAAGGAAGGAAATCCTTCATCTAACTTGCTCCTTGATAATCTTCTTGGTGGATCGGGATAACTTGGCCTTCGCATAGAAGCTCAATGGCCATTCCTTGACGGGTCTAACACCTAAAAAACTTACCTTAGTCTGCCTCTTTGGGTTGATGGCATCTACCACGGTGATTCCATCCAAAATTCGATCCTTGTCTAGGTAAATAGGTAGGCCTTTTTTGATCATTTTTCCTGAAAGAGCAAAGTACTGGATCTCTTTTAGCTGAGAGCTTTGCTCGTCAAACTCCAGTACTATTGAACCGTAGCTAGCCTCTCTACCAACACCCTTTAGCTCCAGAAAAGAGACTCCATTCTTTCGAGATAGACTCTTTACTTGGTAATCAACACCATTAAAACGCACATCTAAGATATCACCTATGGAGGCTTCTCCTACAATGCGTTGTGTTGGAGAAATTCGAAGCTGTAGGCGACTTCCCTCCTTCTGAATCCAAACCCCCTTCGTAGTGCGTAATACAGCCATCCTTTGTCTCTTCGCCCCGGAAACTGCCACAGCTATTTTATTATAGCCTTGCGACGCCGAGCGATAGACGACTTTGGATTTTTCCTTCCCATCGATGAGATGCTGAAATTCAACTTCAGCAAGAAATGGTATATCTTTAGGGTATGGGAATTGGCTATTGATCTTCTGCAATAGTTCTTTTCCGTCGAGATCCTGAGATTCAGAAGAAATCCCGATTGCAGGGACGATTGCGCACAAAATAACAGCTGTTTTCAGAAGTAGATCGATGATTTTGCGACGACTCGCAGTTCGAACTGGAAATACACTAGCCAATGCAGCACTAAATAAGGTTATAGACATCACGATTGCAACTCCCTTCCAATCAATAAATAATTTTAAATTGTAACCTTTATTTGCACCTGGTGGTGGTGGCATTGGAATACCACCAATAAGGTCGATTCCCCCAGCAATTGTTAGAGCGAGACCAGCCCCCACAGTGCACCCCACGAGAGCGAGAATTACTGTCTCGTGTATAAACAGAAAACTGATAAATCGCCTAAAAATGCCAATTGAACGGAGGATTCCGATTTCATCATTTCGCTCCATAATTGACATATGAATCGTGTTAGACATGGCCAACAGAGAGACAAGAGACAGAATAACTAGGAAAATCAAAAACAGCCGATCATTAAGGTTTTTAACACCCAAATAGAAATCTGCCACTTCGTGCCATGGTTTAGCCTGAAAGCCAGGGTACTGTTCCATAATCCTCTGAAGTTTAATTATAGCCAGATCTGTGGTTTCAGTATCGTAAAGTGATAGAGCCAAATAATCGGCCTGCTTTGATTGTAGTGAAGCTATAGCTGTCGAGAACGGTATAATCAAACGAACGGCCTCAATATCTCTGGAACGAGACTCTAGCAAACCCAGAATCGACACGTCGATCGCATTCATTCGACCGTCATCGGTAGATACCAATAGAGAAGCCGAATCTCCGATAGCCAATTCTAGACGTTCCGCCATGCGCCTACCTATGACTACTCCATAAGGCTCCTCCTCGATGATATTCTCTCCCAAGTTTACTGGCGACCAACTGCTTAAGGAAATTTGTCCCTCTGGATCAACAGCATCGGCAACGAAAACAGTGCTGCCTTCTCCGGTACCGATCACACCGCTGAATGTGCGCTTTAGGGAGGATCCTTCTATGAGTTTCGCGAGAGCTGGATCTTCAAGAATATGTGTTTCAATTTCTGACAAATCACGTATCTCACTACGTTCTTTTTCAGGCGTGCTAGAGCCAAACCAGCTGGATCTTGCAATCTGCACGTGCCCGTTTCCAGATCTAGCAAAGTTCTCACTAAGCCCCCAGTATGTATATTGCATATAGCCATAGAAAACTAATGATCCCAAGACGCCAACACAGATGGACATAACAGTTATTACGCTACGTTTAGGTGAACGCATCAAATTAAGACAGGCCATCTTTAATAAAAATTTGTAGATCATTGAGTCACCTCCAACTGGCCATCTTTCATCTTGATAATGCGATTCGCCCGCTGGGCCACTTCGGGGTCATGAGTAGAAACAATTGCCATAATCTGCTCTTCCGCCACAATCTCTTGAAATAGGTCCAAGACATCACCTGAGGTACTCGAATCCAAATTTGCGGTGGGCTCATCTGCAAAGATGATACGCGGTCGATTGACCAAAGACCGTGCTATAGCAACCCTCTGCCTCTGACCACCGCTCAACTGGCTAACTCGTCTCTTATTAAATTCACCAAGTCCGACTCGTTCTAAGAGGTGCTTAGCATACGACTGACTCCGCCTCACATCACGACTAAGGTATATAGCTGGTAAGGCAACATTCTCTACCACACTGAGAGTGGGAATTAAGTGATAGGACTGAAAAATAAATCCGAATCGCGAAAGCCGAAAACTACTTTTCTTATCGTCTCCTAGACTGTCGATACGTTGTCCTTCAAAATAGATTTGTCCTGATTCAACAGGATCAATGAGGCCAAGACAGTGGAGTAGAGTCGATTTTCCAGATCCGCTTGGTCCTACTAGCGCGACTAGGCCATCATCTTGAAACCGAGCAGATACTCCTCTAAGCGCTTGGTAGCTTTGTTCCCCTAAAGAGTAGTACTTATTAATACCTTCAACTACTAGTTCCATAATTTACCTACCCAGTCTTTGTTTCGATAATGCAAGTGACTCCCTAATCTGGATTAGAAGTTGAGTGTTTTCTTTTTCCGCTTTTAAAGTGTCTAGCAGAGATTCGGCAGTCGCTAAGTTTTTTATTGCTTCACCTCTCTCTTTCGTCATTCCTTCGGGTAAGTACGAGTAGGTCCTGACTTGGTTTTTAAGGCTAATGAGGTAGTTTACAGCGTCATTAGCTCGCTTGGTTTTACTAATGCTACGGCTAAATAAAGCCTTGTATTCCTTGAAGTTCTTAGCTTGCTCCTTCTCCTCGCTAACAAACATATTACGCATCCCTAGCAACACAGCTAAGTAACTTTGATACATCACACACTTGGAATTCTTATAGGAAGCTCGTATCGATGCGATCTTTTTATCCAAAATACTGAGGCGTTGAAAGGAGTCTTTCTGCTGAAACACCTCTTTAGTCACTATGGTAAACTTACTTTCCAATTCTGCTGCTTTAGGGCAGGTGGCTGACCGAGCATGACTCCCGATCATCAGGGTAACAAAAACGATAGCAGCAGTGGTAGAAATAACATGTCTCATATTAGTGCTCCTTGCATATGTTAATGAATTCGAAATAGGTTGATTTCCTCAACCACTTTTCTAAACAAAATTAGGACTGTAATTGCGAAACCCAGATTCATGCCAAACCAAAGGCCAGTTGCTCCCATTGCTAGACTGAAGGCAAAGAGGTACTGGCTCAGACCGCCGAATATGCCGTAGCCAAGTAGCGCTTGGACTAGGGGAGCTCGTGTTTGACCGATTCCTCTTAAGATGGCAGCTAAAACAATAATAAGGCTCTGCAGAGTACACAGAATCCCAGCCTGCATCATAAAGAAGGGAACCATCTTTTTTACTTCGATACCTGAGAACTCCCTTTGATGGAATAAAGATAGAGTCTCGTATGGATAGTAGCTAAATGCGTACATGAGGGCTGTTGAAAATCCCAAAGTGATCATAATTGCAACTAGGCAAAATCGCCTTCCTTCTAAGAGTTCCCCCTGAGACCAAAGGATACTTATTCTCTGCACAATGGCCTGAGAGACTCCTAGTGATACAAGCAAACCAATACTAACCCATAATAGAGCAATAGTATGGATAGCGGTATACTGGGGCCAAAACGTACCAATCATAAAGAGAGACAGAAGAATTGCAAAATTTTCTAAGAGAATGACGCCACTTATGGGCCAACCCATACTGATTATCTCTTTTTGTGATTGCCAGGAGAAGCTAGACGAAAGCAAAAAGGGTCCTGGGAATTTAACCCTAGTACCTAAACAGAAAGGAATAGATGCGAGTAGTATCAAACTATTCGCAATTCCTCCCGCTAAGAGAATCCCTTGTGTCGTCTGTAATGGATTTAAGTCTTCTCTCTCCATCACGAAGTAACAGAGGATGGCTCCAACCATCGCTCCGAATGCGAACAGGAAGGATACGTGTCCGGCTTTTTGATTCAGGACTAGGTGAATTTTAATAGGAGCTAAAATCATTGTCGGTACTATGATGATGGCCATGAAGGGAGCCAACTCATCTGTGAGGTGACTTAAGTGGGGGTCAATTCCAATTAAGCGAAAGAGAACCCCTGAAGAGTAGATCAAAGTAGATAGACTTACTGCCAAAAAAAATGCTAGAAACAATCCGTTAGCCAAGGAATGCTTGTAGCCATCCTCATTGCCTTGTCCTAAATTTTTACCACAGAAGAAGTAGAGTGCTTGCATCATTCCAGTACCGCCAAGTATTGTAGCAAAACTCAGCTTATCAAGGAGTCCGAATGCACCATACGTGTCCAAGGTGCCGAGGATTCGATGCATGATAAAGCCTAGCGAGAACGGAGCAAGCTGTGCAAAGGTTAACCATAGCGACTGCATACCAAGAGAATGCAAATATGATCTTCCAGGTAGACTCATAGTTTTGGTCCTAGATGAGGGTTTCTTTAGCATCGGGATGACTTAGGAATCCAGATGGACTCGAACTCTTTCCGTAGGCTCCAGATTGAAATACTAATATCTTGTCACCTACTTCAAGTCTGGGAAGCTTGATATCTGATGCGAAGATATCGAGAGGTGTACAAAGGCAACCGGTAATCCTATAGGAATCTTCTACCCCTGTCTTCCCGAGCACTTTAATAGGGAAACTTCGGCGTATGACTTGCCCAAAGTTTCCTGTTGCTAAAAGGTGATGGTGTAGACCTCCATTTGTAATTGCATAGTTCACGCCTCCTGAGCGTTTAATATCGATAACTTCACAAACATAGATTCCAGCTTCACCTACCAGGTAGCGACCCAATTCTAGAGCTAGGGTCACGTTGTCGAAATCTCGTGCAGCTTGTTCGGCAATTCGATTAAGTCCTAGCTTTATTTCCGTTGAATCGAGCGCTCGATCATTGGGGTAATAGGGAATGCCAAGCCCTCCGCCGAGATTGATCTTTTTCATAGTCAATTGGAAGTCATCAGCAAGCTTTCGAGCTAGGTCATAGGATTTTTCCTGAACTATCGAGATCTGCTCAGTATCCAAATTCTGTGATCCAGAAAACAGATGAAGTCCCTGAAAGTCAAGTTGATAGGAAGTCAAGCGATCGATCATAGCTGGTACTTGATCCCAATCGATTCCAAACTGCCTTGGTGATCCCCCCATTTTTAATCCAAAACCCTTAGTTTCAAAAGGAACATTGATTCTTAGAGCTACGGGGCATGAAAATCCCATCTCTTCACTCAGCTGACCGATAATGTCCAGCTCCCTCTGGCTCTCGATGTTTACTGTCGCACCGACTGAGGCCGCTGAGCGAAGTTCCGATAGTGATTTTGCAGGCCCCGCTATTGATATACGGCTAGGATGTACGCCTGTATTTAGAGCAAGGTCTAACTCAAAACCAGAAGCCAGATCAAAACCATCTGCATGCCTCGCTAGGTGCTCTACTATATGAGGGTTTGGGTTTGCCTTGATGGCATAATGAATCTTAATAATGTCGTTCAAGCCATCTTTAAAAGTGGACAAACGATTGTCGATCATATCTCTATAATAGACGTAGCTTGGACCTTGAAATCTTTCTAAATTTCGCATTAGTGGAAGATTTTTGTAGGTCATACTCGGATCATCTTGAAACAAGTCCAAGGCGGTTTCATAAAATTTCTTCATGAGAGAAGTGTCTCCAAACATTCAGATGTTAGACGAGCTCTATCGAGTTTTCCGTTGCCATTTCTCGGTAAGGCTCTTGTTGAAACATGTATCTTTTGTGGAACCATGTATCCTGGCATTTTCTTACGGCAGTAGTTCAATAAATCTGTACTATAGTTAACCTTTTGAGAATGACCGTTTGCATAGCAAACGACTTCGATCTTCTGGCCTAGCTTAATGTCATCCACACCGAAGGCTACGACCTCCTCAACTAGATTTGACCGGTAAATGATCTCTTCAATTTCTTCGGGAGACACGCGATAGCCAGAAGTCTTAATCATGCCGTCCATGCGACCAACAAAGAACATATAGCCCTCGTCGTCTTGATATACTTGGTCTCCCGAGAAAACGGCAATTTCTTTGCTTTCTTCCAAGCCCTCAATCAACGATAGAGGTTTGAAGCGCATAGCTGTTTTTTCTGGGGACCGCCAATAGCCTTGACTGACCAATGGCCCCCGATGAACGAGTTCACCGACCTCGCCTGCCTTACAAACCTTCATGCGGTCATTGATAACGAGAATCTCAACGTTGGGAATCGCTTTACCAATTGATTCGGGACGGTATTCAACCTCATGTGGCTCTAAGAACGTTGAGCGAAAGGCTTCTGTCAAACCATACATTAGAAAAGGTAGAGCTTCCGGAAACATTGCGCGAATATTTTTTAGTATCGGAACAGGTAACTTCCCTCCAGTATTGGCAAAATAACGCAATGACAGACTTGTGCCTGTAGGCCTAGAAGCAGAGCTCAACGCCATAAATATTGGAGGTACCGCAGTTAATCCTGTAATTTGGTACTTGACAAGGGCCGATATCAACTGCTGCCCTGAAAGGAAATCGAACAGAATAAGTCTGGACCCGGCAAACAACGAGGTAGTAATCTGAGAAAAACCAGCATCAAAAGAGAATGGTAGTGCAGCTAGAATACGATCACTTTTGCAATTCTTCAGATATGAAGCAACACTCATTGCCCCGGCAACAATGTTTCGATGAGAAAGCATGACGCCTTTCGGTTGACCCGTCGATCCCGATGTATAAAAAAGTGCTGCTAGGTCCGTCTCAGTGGGTTGTAACGTATCGTCCGAGTATGATGCGGGACTCACTAGCTTGCCATCATGAAACAATTCGTTGTCTTTAATAATCAATCTTTGCCATGAATGGGAATCATCGCGAAATTGACCACCAAGAAGATCAAGTTTAAGCTTCGATGTTATGATCGCAGAGCTTTCGCTATCTTCTAAAATATGCCGCACTTGATCTGACTTAAGACTTGGATTTATGGGAATAAACACTAGGCCTGAGCGGCTTATAGCTAGGACACAAACAATAAAGTCTATGCTTTTTGGCAGAAAGATAGCAATACGATCGCCTCGTTTAAACGCCAGAGATCGTAGCGTGCACTCTAGTTTGTCAACTCTTCTATGCAAGTCAAGATAACTATAACCTATATCTTGATCAACAATTGCAGTCTCTTCTCCGCATTTTTTCAAGTGTTCTTCGTAAAGATGATGAATAAGAAACGCTGCGCTCATCCTATTAGCCCTCTAATACTAGTATTAAGAAACTCACAAAACCCTTAGATTCCTCATAGAGACGTTTGAGAGGCAAGCCATCGACGTAGCCATGACCACCTGCAACTTGCACCGATTCCTTGCAAACACCATGAGCATAGTGGCTCAATGCTGCTAAAAATGACTTTAATTGTAATGGCTGGTCACGAACTAGAAAGCTTTGCTTGGCCAAAAGATCCAAAGATTCATAGTCCATAGCGATGCTGCCCAACCTCAAACTTATAGCTTGATGATGAAAGATAGCCTTACCAGAGGATTTTCGTACTCTACTATAGGCCATCGCTTCCTTCAGCATTCGCTTGAGAGTTCCCGTCAGCATACCGAGCAAAAGTGCACGTCCATAGCGCGCAAGAGTTGCTACCTTGTCTTCTTTAATTGCCTTAGTGCCGCAAGATTCTGACAATAGCAGGTTTGTGTACTCAAGCCCTAACAGGTCAAGATCGGCTTGAGAACCATGCTGTAATTTATGGATCTGGAGACTTCCCGCATTTCTGCTAAAGGCTAAACCTAGCTGGCTTTTGGGGGGCGTAGACCCACTGCTAAGTACACCGACAGATGTCAGAAACAAAGAGTCTAGACTTCCACTGGAAAGCTCTAAAGCATATTCTTGAACAAGACCTCCCAGGCCCTCCATAGCGAGACCAAGATCTTGCTCAGCGACATTCTTAGATAACTCGTACAAAGTAATCGTATAATCTTGTGACCCCTGGTCGCTTTCCAACATCCACATGCACGATGGTATATCGAGTTGGCGAATGGATTCCAGCAAATCATGATAAGCGTGGCTATCTCTCTTACCTTCCATCCAAATAGGCTTGCTTCTGCGAAAGCAGGTTTCCAATTGTTCGAAGATAAAGTTATGTTCCTGAGCTATCGAATGAAGCATACCATATTTCCTCTTTGTTTAAGGTCTGTACAATTGTGCAACCATCATCCTTTGCATATCACCCGTACCCTCTAGAATATCGAAGGCCTTCGCATCTCGATAGAACCTTTGCCAAAAACTTCCTGGCTGACAAGCTTCATAGTGAAAGATATCATATAGTTCGTGAGCGATTTCCATAGCCAAGCTAGAACTAGATGCTTTAGCCATAGAAGCTTCCAAGGAGCATGAAGCACCTTCATCGTACTTTCTTACTGCCTTAAAGCATAAGCCGCGAGCAGCATCTAGTCGAAGCCTCCAGAGACTAATCTTGCTCTCAAGATTGAGGATTTGCTTGACAGTTAGACTACTTTGATCTGTTTTGAGACTATGCTCTGCTAAATTTAGCGCTGACAAGCAACAGCCGTTGATAACTGCTGCTAAACATGGTCTCATGTAGTCCCAGGCTTGCTGAGCACCTGCAAAGGCGTCTATCAAAGGCCCTCTTTTGCCAGTGTGTCCAAGCATATCACTGCTTTCTAGCCTCACTCGATCGAATGAAAAATTAGTTAGTTGACTCGGCCTAAGCCCCATCATATTTTCGACTCGGTCGATTGAAACGCCAGCTTTTGCTCTATCTACGACAAAAGCTCGGATCCCAAAGCGGCCTTTATCAGGTGCTATGCTAGCAAAAACAACTAGCTTCGTCGCTCGTGCTCCATTGGTTACAAAACACTTCTCGCCGCTTAGTAGGAAAGAGTCACCATCTTTATCGATGCGTGTTTGTATTGCAGTAGCATCTGAGCCACAGGAAGGCTCAGTGATGGCAAAAGCCCCCCAAACAGGTTCTGAATCGGTGAGGAAGTCTTTAACATACGATTCTTGTTGCTCTCGAGTACCAAGTGCGAAAACAGGGGGCATTGAAAGTCCAGGACCGGGCAGAGAAATAGAAATGCCCGGTCCGATTCTACCCATTTCTTCGAACAGCAAGGTTCGATGGTATGCTTTCGAAGCAATATTTAGTCCCCCTAAATTCAGGGGGATATTCATGCGATTGAGAAAATACAGATTCAATGTGTTCCATAATGAAGGACAGATACTACTTGTCTTATCAGAAGGAACTACATAAGTTGGCAAGTGGTGAAGTACTTCTTCAAACGCTACTCCTTCCTCTGGGAAATCCTTTTTTAAAGCATCCATATCTTGATGTACAAGTTTATCCAGAAACATACTACAGCCCCATTTTCTCTTTATAGACCGTAATCAGATCTCTTACAGGCACTCCTTCAATAGTCATACCTTGGTATTCACAGTCAGAAATTGAAACTCCGGAAAGATCTACTTCTTGAAATGAGGTATCCTTAAAGGAACATTCTTTAAAAAGACTATTCTGAAAGTTCGAGTCTACAAATTTTACTTCACTCAAGAGACAGTCAGTAAAACTGCTTGCTCTTAGCTTTGAGTCTTGCGCGACTATTTTATAATCTTTATCTTCTAGTTGAATGAGAGACATACATACTCCAATTAGTGAGGGGAAAATAGCGCCGCCCCAAAATTTCCATTACTACTAATACCACAAAAAAGTAGAAGATCGTCGATCCAAGACATAGGTTCGACCTTCAGCTGTTCCACGACTTGATGTACCATATACGTAACATCAGCACTGGCAAAATACCCGAGCTTCTCATTAAGAGGTTCAAATCGTAAATTTGAATCTTTATAAATAGCATCAGCAACCTTTTTAGAAGGACAGGAAAGTACGATCTTCACAGAAAGATTTTCAGAGACATTTTCTAGAGCCCGATCGAGAGCTCCCATGGCAAAATTCTTCATTCTCTCGCTGTCGAAGCTTACCTTACCTTGCTCTAGGCTCAAAAAGGGTTCACATCCTTCCTGGTAGATCTGAAGAAGTTTAAGTCTTGCCTGGTCCGATCTGCTGATTCTAAGAGCACAAGCTCCATCCGATAAGGGGTCTAAGGATCCTTTAGAACGTGGATAGGGTTTTGGCCACCTTTCCGCACTGCAATAGACAGAAAATTCATCGACAGTGAAATTTGAGCTTTGATCTATAATCTTCAATGCCTGGAAAAAGCTAACGCTACCCATTTGTGACAAAGCAAAATGGGGACGACTTGACCAATCCATGGCTGCAGCGAGCCGCGATGCATTGGAGGCATAGACAGCTTCCTCTATTGAACTGTGACTATAGATTAATGAGTTGCTTATCTCATCATTGGCGCACAGCTTGCGTAGGGCTTTCAGTGCAATATCGAACTGGCTTTGATCTTCCGTATAGAGAAATTGCTCATCGCCACATTTAGATATTCCCTCAGTAAGCACGGATCGAAAATCTATATTTGGTAATTGTACAAGCAGCATATTTACAACATCGGTGTAATGATCCGAGCGCTTCATAGCTAAGGTCTCAAGACAATCACGACTCCATGATCGAATGTTTCCGATTGATGTAGGTACTACAGCAGCCGAATCCTGTATTCCAATGGTAAACGTCTGCTTCACTTTATCTTCCTTCTAACAAAGTCTCTAAGAGTTCCAAACTGCGCGAAAAGCTCTGGTGAAACATCCTCGATATCGATCGTGAAATGAAAAACCTCTTCTATCTGCGTTAGGACTTCCACAACGTTTATTGAAACTAGACCAATCTCGAAGAGATTTGTATCATCTTCGATTGCAATAGACTCATCTGTGCCTAGTACATTGAAAAGGATCTGCTTTAGTTTTAGCGCTGCATCGCCTTGCACTTTATCTCTTGCTAGCATGATATTCTCCTACAGTGATTCTACTTTAAAATGTTCGTTGAAATGCATATTTATACTTAAAATACGATCTAACGTTTCTTGATAAGACTTACCCGAAACGATGAAGAAAGCTGAAAAATCTGTACAGTGAGACGCTGGTAATGCTGTCATTCCAATTCTGGAATTTATCTCTGATCGGTGAATCCAGGTGTTCTTGAATTCAGCTAGACTAGGGATAGATGTTACGCTTCCAAATCTATGGTTGCGTATTCCAATTAAGCCACAGGATCTCCGCTCCTCACCAATTGGCACTAGCGAATCTGTCCAACCCTCATCAAGCTCAATTTTTAGTAGCTCACGATTCAGATTGACTCCACTGGCCTCTTCAATCATGGCGACGATACCTCCACCCCCTGCTCGCGCTGCGACTTCACAAAACACGATCTCACCTTTGTTATTAAGGAAAACCTCTAGGTGGGTGACGCCTTTCTGCAGACCGAGAAGAGTGATAACTTCATTAGCGACAGCTTCTAGGGTCTCGCAGACTTTTGGCTCAGTTTCGATGACTGAAACGAATGGTCGTCCTTCGTAATAATCGATATTCCCCATTTCAGGAATATAAGGAGCAACTGAGTGAAAAACAGCTCGTTCCCCCTGCACCAAAGAATTGATATGATAGAGAACTCCATCGACAAACTCTTCAAGTTGAAATTCGTGGAGGGGTGGATCATCAGCAAACCATTCTTCTATCTGCTCATTATTTTCAATGATAGCAACGCCTTTTGAACCTTGGCTATCCCGAGGTTTTAGAACGACCTTACCATACTTGTCTAAGAATTCTTCAGTGTCTCTTTTCGTAAACACGCCTTTAAAGTGCGGGTTACGGAACGTTTTCGCTCCGGCGAGCATCTCTTTCATATAGACCTTATCACGAAATTTCTTCGCAGTATCCGAATCGGTTCCAGAAATGCCAATCTCCCTCCGGATACTTGCCGCAAGCTCGACGTCCTCTTCGGAGAAAGCTGCAACAGCGCAAAGAGGATTTACTCTATGAATTTCTTTTGCCAACTCAAGGATTGCCTGATGGCGCCTCCAGCGGACAATGTGCCCCGCGTGAATGTCATCCAATTCGAGCAGAATATCTTTGTTTTTTTTATCAGTGAATACCGAAACCCTAGCATCAAGGTCACAAAAAACAGGCTTGCCATTTGCGAGTCGGTAGTTTCGACTTTCTCCTCGCGCTAGTACTAAAATATGCTTTGACATACTATCGTTCCTTTCTTTTGTTATAGTCTACAAAGAATGCATAGCCATGGCCTGATAGGCTGAGGGACCAGATGAGCGCGCGCCCACCATTTTGAAGGCTTTTTGATCCCTCTACGATTGATGCAATAGCTGCAGCTGACGCTTCGTGAGACGATCGTGCAGGGGCCACATTCGAAACAGTGAGAACCGATCCAATATGTTTTGTTAAGTAAGTTGGATAGGCTTCCCCGATGACTAGATCTGGAGAAGACGCTTTGTCTCTCACAAGTCGGCTCAGCCATATTGAAAAACTCTGAAAAAGATTCTCATGACTTTCGCTCTTATGACCTGAAAATGAACTGATCCATTCAATCGTTGCTATAGTTTGATCCGTGAACGAGCTACCTAGGAATAAAGCTCCGCAGGCATCTTGGTAGGAAAAGCCCTCAATTGAAGTTGTAGTAAACGGACTCAGCCATTGATCGGCACAAGTAAGTAGAACACAACCCTGTGAACGAGAAAGGCCCAGAAGCATCAAACTAGCGCCTATTCCTGCAGTTCCCACCTGATCTATCGCAATACTTTCACAAGGAAGTCCGTGCTCATGGTGTATGCGAAGGCAGCGAGATCCTAAGAAATTATCATTAATCGTACATTGACTATGAATGTGTCTAAGGCCTCGAATATCGCTGATATCGGCAGAGATATTCTCAATCAGAACTGCTAAATGGTCGCCAACGTCATGATGCTTTTCGCTCTGCAGATCGTCAACAGAAGCTGTCATCCCTACTGGCAAAGAATGCCTTCCCGATTGCTCCAATAGGTAGGGATAGCGAAGCTTTCGTTCATATATACCGTGTGGAAAGCTGTATCTATAGTCAAGAGCTTCAATACACAAATTAAGCAAGACTTTCAAAATGTGCCTCCCAGTACTGATTAACGGGATAAGAAATCATACATGCTTGAGTACCTAAATTTGATTGGCCAAAGGATAAGATTGGGCAATTTTCTGTGATTCTCTCAAAGCCGTAGTCGACCATGTTTATGATGAAGTCATTCGAGCAAGCATGCCCTCTTCGCTTTATATTACCTGCGAATAGCCTATCTGTATTCCAAGCCAAAGACTTGATAATCAACTGCCAAAGAGAAAGATCCGCATTAATAGGTAATATATCCGTTGGGCCTAACTGATAGGTGTCTATGGATTGCAGAATCAGGTCTCGGCTATCTTTCCAGCAAGTCTGAGCTATAATCTGAGCGTTCCCGGGGGCCAATGGCCCTAAATGGAGCTTACTTCGGTAACGAAACATCGGAGGAGCAATCCAAGCCTTAACATTTTTGCGCCCTAACAATAGCGCTCCTCCACCATCACTTTGAATACCCCCGTCCTGTCTTAGTCGATACTCTGCTTCACCGAAAACTCTATCAGAAGTTAATACGAGTGCATAACTTGCTTCAGGGTTGCTCGTCAGCATAGACAAGCTTATCTCGATAGCCTTCATCACAGAGGCACATGCTAGCTGGCTTAGCGACAGGTCTAGAAGTGGGTCGAATCCGAATCTACGCTTTACATGGCTTAATAGGGATTCAGGTGGCGCTGGAATACTAAATGGCTGAGTCCTAGCATGAATGATAAAGGAAATGTCTTTCGTGTCGATAACGAACGGAAGTTTGTCCCACAGCGACTCAATCGCACGCACTACCAAGTCAGAATCTGACTCATCGGAACTTATATGAAAGTGCTTGCAACCATTGCTTATTAGTCTTTTTACTCTGTCTTGGCTAACTCCTACTTTGGGGCCCCATTTCTTGATATCCTGAGCTGAGCCTGGTAAGCAATACGCGCCATCAACGATTCCTATTCTACTTAGCATTCAGTCCCCTCCTGGGTAGCGGACTTCATCTTACGGAAGCTTAGAACATTTGGATAAGCCCGGGAAAACTCTTCGCGAGTCACATCATAGAGAATGCGATCACAGCGCCTCCCATCTAAGACATAAGCCTGCCGAAGTCGTCCCGTAGGTTTGAAGCCGCAGCGTTCATGAACCTTGTGGGACAAGAAATTTGGTTCTGCAACCCAGGTACTGATTGACTCAAGGTTACAATCAAAAAAACCTGTCGCGATTACTCGCAGAAAAGCTGAAATAGTAAGATAGCGACTTCCTCCTGCTTCACCACGAATACCCCAAACTTCTCCAAGGCCCATGCGATGCGTAAAACCATTCAAGCACATTAATCCAACCAGATTGTCTTCAGACGGACCATAAAGAAAAATCTTGTTGTTATGATTGAGAAGGAAGACGTGCAATTCAATATCGCTTAGTTTCTGCTTACCCAGACCCATATCTAACCACTTCGAAACGCTTTCTCTCTGGAGCCAGCGCCTGGCCTTTTCAAAGTAACTCTTGTCGTAGGGGACGAGTATGGATTCATTGAGATCAAAGTTCTGCATCATGCTCTCTCTGCCCTATTTATTCTATTAGTTTTAAGTACAAAGGAACCAAAGCATCCACCAATACCACTAGAGAAAATCAGATGATGACCAGGCTTTTTATAGGCGCCTGAATCCTTAATATTGATTGCTATATCTGACCCAAGTACATGGCCAATATTGTTCAATCCATTGTCATGCAACCTGGCAAGCGGAATCTTTAAAGCATTGAGGACGATAGGCCAAGACGGCTTGTGTGTATTCTGTGGACAAACTGTTTCGATTGAACTTGCAGAAATACCACTGGCACGCATGCTTTTTCGCATGAGAGACGTACAGTTCCACAGATAGTTGGGGCTTTCCTCATAACTACCATCGTCTAGTATCCCATGAAGGGTTTTCTTATCATTGAATGTACTGATTCCTGTTATTTCATTTCCAGCAATAAAAGAGGGACCTATTAGGATTGCTGACGCTCCATCGCTTTGCATACCGCTATCACTTATCCTACGCAGGTGCTCTAATAATATAGTATCAATGGTTACTAGAACCGCTACTTTGTCTTCCTCTTCTCGTTCCATCAATTGATTTAATATTGAGAGGGCATGAATCGGTGAGACGCAATTCTGTTGACTCACCGAGAACCCAACTGAGTTTGTTAGATGACACGATTGCCTAATGATATCGACAATAGAGAAAGGAGGGGGAAGAACGTTTGCCTGAGATGTGTGGCAGTAGACTATATAGGACACATCTTTCGGTTTTTTACCATTGTTGCGTAAGATATCATCAACGCACTTCACTCCGAGTTCAAATATCTCTTTTGGATGGGATCTATAGTAATGTTGGGAGGCATTGCGATGCAACCTACTACTTAAGTCTTGATCAATACCATGATCTTTACAGTAATCATCAGTGGAGCATAGGGTGGATCCTAACTGATATTCAATATCAATGATGCCAATTCCCATAAGTTACCTCACTTCCTTGAGACTTATTCGAGGACAGTATTAAAAGTTAAAGAGAGGAATAGTTCCGTTGGTAGCCTTTCAGTTGTATATGAGTAGTTCCCAACTTCTATTCAAGTTAACTAAGCAACAAGTAGACCAAAGTTCGATGTTTTCGATTTTGAGGGAAAAAATTACCAGAAACTCGCGGAAGTGCTGATAAAGACAGAGAGTCGCTTCCATCTTAAAGTGTGATGAACCTTTGTTCGATCGTCGATCAATGAAGTTTTTATACATAACTTCATTAAAATTACGAAATTACTTCATCGTTTTTAGGAAACTCCATTCAATAAAAGGCAAGCTAGCGAGTAGAGGTATCTGTTACTACATAGTCATAATGATGGTGTCATAAACTAATATGAACTTTGAGTCCATTAGTCTAATTTTAACTTTTACGACCCAGGTAGAGTTGTAGGTTGTCGGATCTAAGGTCTTAGCGATAGCTCTGGTGCCAACTTTGACCCGATCCCCGGTCTTTGGTCTAAAACCTCTCAGACCTATGCAGCGATTCCGAAGACTTCTTCGATAAATTTGACTTGTGCCATAAGAAAGCCATGGGTCACTCTACTTGCCTCTTCTCGATACTTGAAGTTTTGCCTTTTAGTGAGCTTGGCAGCAGAAGGCTGATCGCTATCACTACATTTAAGAGAAGTGATGCAATGCCGGTAGGTTTCATTTTCATGTGACTGAAAAGTCTCAATAGACTCCTCCTTTGAAAGGGGAGCATACGTAATTTCTATGGCAAAGACAGACTAGGATTCTAGGGCTGGTAAGCCTTAAAGCTTCTCGCTATCATCATGCTTTAAGCAATCTTATCAAACTGTTCGATAAACTTCGCCGATGTAAAGATCGGAAGTTTTATTTCTACTTGAAATTTATAGAACTGCTTCTCATCATCAATCGCATCCTCTAGGATTATGCGTACGGAGCCATCGATTCCCTCAAAATATTGCCGGATAGCGCCCATGCCTATCCCTCTACCGGAAACCTGAGAAATTGTGTCAGCCGTGGAAATTCCTTGTTCAAAAACTAGATTTGCAATGGTCTCGATATCAGTTGATGAATTCAGTTTGCCTAACTCTTGGTATCGCCTTCTAAGATTACCAATCGCTAATCCACGACCATCATCAGAAAAATATATGGTCGCACAGTGGTCATCACGTTTAACAGATACAAACAAGTTACCGATAGGGTCTTTGTTTTTCGAGTGACGATCCTCAGAATGCTCGATGCCATGATCTAGTGCATTTCTGAGAAGATGAATAAATCCATTGCGAAGGGCAATTTCTTGTGCGTACGTGAGTTGTATATCAATCAAGTCATAGTGTATCTTTGGCTCTGGTTTGCCAAGATCTTTAGCAATCTTTCCTGCCTGACACATGACATCCTTAAGAATTTTTCTAAGGGATTTTGAAATAGAGTTGATGAGTAGGTTTCTGTTCTCTTCGATCACCTCACGTGCATTGAGGTCCAGGTTGCTGCTCGTCAATAGATAGGTCAAAAACTGAACGCCCTTTTCAACGCGATGGCGATCAATGGCAACGGTGGTCATAGTTCTTTCTCTGCCAAGAACCTGAGTATGGATCTGTTCATAGCGATCATACATATCCCGGGCCTTTTGAAGGTCTCTGCGAACTTTTTCAATATCCAAATCCAGCTCACCCTTTATGACTTGAGAATAGTACGTCTCTATAATATGTAGCTCATTGGATAGTTCCCTTAAGCCAAGGCTACGCGCTGTTCCCTTAAGAGTGTGAATATTGATGAATAGAATCTTTAGTGCGTCTTGGCTGATCATTGGCGCTTTAGCAAGATCAATCGACTCTTGAAATAATAGGTATGCGGAATCAAAAAATTGATGCGACCTGCTAGTACCAATTTCTACGAGCTGCCGAATAAACTCAAATTTTTCTTTCTTTTGGTCTAGCTCTTCTTGGGCTTCGATCTCCGAACTAACATCAAGAAGGGTTACTAAGATATGAGTAACCTCTTCGTTGACTACTTCAGTATTCCATGTGAGCTTCAAGTATTTAGATGCCTCGCCTTGTCTATAGCGAAGCTGGGAGGGGAGCTTGTCTCGATTTATCTCGAAGTTTATATCCAAGTGGTCAATTGATGCTAGGAGGGCATGCCAGGCCTGATCTTTCTCATCTTCGGTGAGGTCTGTGTGCTCTAAAATTATCTGCTTGGCAGTTCGACCAGCAATTTGATTATGCCCCAAGATATCAGGTAGCTGAGCGGAGTAGTTCTGCTCAACGATACCATCTTGACCAATGGATAGAATTCCTTGAGGGATGTGCTTCAGTAGCGCTTCGATTCGAGATGTGCGCTCCTCGACCTTCTTTTCTAAGTTTTGATTGAGGTCATTAATCTGTGCAATGTGTGCCCGTCGCCCCTCACTAAAACGTGTTCCGAGAGCTAGAGACAGGATCGCAATCTCTATAGCTCCACCGGTAAACTGCCCCCACTCGCTAAACAGGCTTGTTGGAATGAACCCTAATCGATTTGAAAGAGTGCCCATGACCCCTGTTAAGTAAAAGCCCCAGGCAACAAGATAGAACTTGGCGGGCAGATATCCTTGTCTTGATACCAGAAGCCCTGAACTAATCAAAAAGAAGGTCGCTGTGGAAGCGGTGAGGAAGCAGAATACGGTTCCCCAATAGGTGGAGAAAAATAGAGAGATTGAAAAGTTTATTACCGACATTCCGAAAGCTACATTGTATAGCTTGGCAAACCGTGGGTACCTTGATTTTAGATCGAGAAAGGAAGAACTAAAGAGCAAGCTGGTGATAGCAACACACTCAATCGTAAATAGCATATAGATATTCGAAAAGGTATCAAAGTATGGCAAATCAGATAAGAACTGCTGCCCCAAGCCATAGTTGGCAGCTTGATAGGCTAGATTGCTGAACACATAGGCAACATAGTAGAGGTAAGCTCGATCTTTTAAGGTTACAGAGAGGAGTAAGTTGTAGAAGCATATCACAATATGGAAACCAACCAGAATCCCAAGGTAGATATATTCGGCGCTGTTATGGGCATGGAATTCTTTTGGCGACCAGGCATTTAGCTGGAGTTGTAGAGGTCCGACTGTCTCAATCCTACCAAAGAAAACATGGTCTCCAGGGCTTAGGAGATATTCGAAGACTACCTGACGCGACTTAATCTCTCTGTCGGAATAGGGAAAAATTTCTCCTCCCAGCTTTCGAGTCCAGCTTCCGTCAGGACTCATTTTATGAAGTATCACGGAGTCAAGCACTGTAAAGCTGTTCTCCAGTAATAGTATCTGGGGAGTTGAACTAGAATTTCTGACCACAAATCGAAACCAGATAGCATCTTGATTGATACCAAAATTGGGTCTGGCCTCATGAGTCTGTTTAAACCTGCCGGTTTTATAGATCTCAATTATTTGATGCAGATCCATTTCCTTATTGCTGTCGTGATAGATAGAGGTATTGAGACCGAGAGGAATTCCATCCATGGTCCTGCTCATTTCGAATGCTGGGGACGAGCCATGTAGCTCAAAGGAAAACACGAGCAATAATAGAGAGACTAAATAGGCAAAGCTATTCATAGAACACCTAGGCAATAGATTCAGTTAGATTTACTCTTATTATACCTCTGGTATACAAAATCGTTGCATTCAATTTTTTGTAGATTGGAAAAAAAACAGAATAAACTTGATTCTATCGCTATTTAGTGCGCATGTAATTGGCCTGATTGGATGAAAGCAAGGCTGAAACCGCGGACGCTCCGCGTCGGGAACTCACTGACGAGGTAAAAAAATGGGAATGCAGTACTAATCTTTTTAGGGAGTGAAGTAACTTAGTCGCTTTTTTGCCTATGTTTTTGCTATATCTTTTTAGGGTCTTATTTCTGTTCGCTAACTTGGAAATGAACTTTGCCTTTGAGGTGGGATCATACTCAGGTGCTGATTTTTACTCTTTCCTATATTCCTATGAATAGGTAACTAACGTAAGACTGATTCTGCCCGATAACGATTTTTTATAATATGGAGGTGTTATATGGGCATTTCAGTTTCAATAAAAGCCGGTGATGATAAAGATACTTCAAGTGTTCAAGCATCGGGAACCATCAATCACGTCATTACTGATGAAGAACGCAAAAATTTTGGTATCGAAGACCATGATTTGAAGGAGGCAGTAGGTAAGTACTTTGGCAAAAAGCCGAACGATGCTTATCTTCACAGTCCTACGCCATGGAACGACCTTTATAAAACATATCATTGGCCACAAGTGGAGACCTACCTTACGGTTAAGAATGCTACGATCACGGAAATCACTTCACAACCTGTTATCATTGCAACCAAAACCTTTGAGAATAATAGTGATCAAACCGGAACATTTAACGCCGGTATTTCCGATTCTGTCACCAACTCTGTTTCAGATACATGGTCTAAATCGAACACAGTTTCGTTTACTCAAAAGGTTAGCTACAAAGTAGGGTTTCTAGGAACAGGTGGTGGTGGTGAAACATCAATGTCTTATAGCCATACATGGGGTGAGAGTAAGACTGAAAGCCAGTCAGTCACGGTAGGAACAGATTCAGGGGTGAGTGTTATATTAAAGCCAAAGGAGGCTGTCAAAGCTCAGCTAACGGCAAGTCGTGGTGTAATGAAAGTAAGAGTTGAGTACTTGGTTTACTTAAGAGGCAGTGTTGCAATCAACTATAATCCTACCTATAAAGGCCATCACTTTTGGGCTTTGGATGTTAATTCCGTTCTGAATGCAGCCGGTAAAGCGACCAGCATTACAGTGACGCAAGATATTGAAGTTGGATTTTACTCAAATTCCAAAGTTGAATTGCTCAATACGAAAGACCAGATGCTATTTGCTCAGAATGACTCGACTCGTGCTGGTGGACCGATTGATCTTGATGAAGTTCAGAAGGCTGCTTGATTTCTGATCGAAAACGTCAGTTCTGTTGAGAAGTGCTCCATCTTTTGAGAATGAATGAGTCCCGAGACTGGCTGATTCCGTTAGCTTTGTCTCGGGGCAAGGCCTCATACAAGATCGATCGGGTCTTATATCAAGTGCAAACCTAGAGGCCGGCCTTCAAGGCAGATCTGTGATAGACAACTTACATGACAATCAGTAAGTCTTAGCTTGTACCTGGAGAAAGGTTTCTTCATTGTTGAAAGTTTCAATTATGAACAAGGAAAGTCACGAATGAGAGTAACTTCCAGCTGAAGGAAATAAAATACCATCAATAGTGCCTAGTCGATTTGAAGCCTCGGCGTTGTTGACTTTGTCACTCGCTCGTCACCGTATCCAGCTCGTACTGTCTCCTCGCTCGCTCCTTGTCGCCTAGCCGAGAATTCAACTTGACTAGGTACTAGTGCGAAGGGAAGGAAAAGCCCCCCCCGAGAAAATCTGTGTCGTTGCTAACAACTAAGCGCATATTCCCTCTAGCTTTTCCCACCCTTTTTCAATGCCTCGAAGTCTAGTTCTATTTCGTCACTAATAGCCAAAACGTGCCAACTGGCATCTGCCATAAGCTTGACCGTAGCAATATATAAGGTGTGACTATCAAGCTGCCACTGATTCGGGCCAACTAGCATTAATACCCGTTCATTCCCTTTTTGGTAGAGGTAATAGGTTTGTCCATGGACAGGGACAAAGCTAAACTTAGCCTTTAGGATTTCCATCGATATCAAATACTTTTCTTGGATGGACTGTACTTGATTTTGGATAAAGTCAACTTGTTCATCAATCAGGTTTAAGGACGTTTGTGCTGCGATCTCATCGTCCTTGCTGCAATGGCCAGGTAGTAAGAGGAGCTTTTCTTTTTTAATTCTTAAATAAGACATCTGCTGGTGCAATGGTGTCAGTTGAATTTCCGCATGTTCGAACATAGCCTTTAGCGCTTTTTTCTTCATGCTATCATAGCTAGTTGGTATGATGGGCGCTGAGCCTCTGTTATGTCCGTAAGGAAGCGTTTGTGGTGTATCAGTCGACTGAATCTTGAGCCTTTTTCTTTCTGGAGACCATTGAGATTCATCTTTTTTTGAGGCCATAGCTGAATTGCCTTTTTTTTGATGTCTATCAGCTCGAAGCTTGGAAGGTTGAGCAAGCTCAAAGTAGCACAATTAGCCTGGCTTATAAAGAGGGTTACGGCCCAAAGATCACTCCGAAGCGCCTCATTTCTCGCCTTGAAAAGGGTCTATCGAGACAATCGGTATGATTGAACCCGGCCTTATCATTATTAGGGACTTACTACATTTGGCGTAGTGCTAAGGATAGAGTGCAAGGGAGAGAGTTATCTAATTGTAGTCATCATGACTGCTGTGTCTCGCTATGAATGGAAATGCTTCCCGAGGTATCGGCAAGGGTTAAAGCTTTAGGATGCGCCTGATCAGCGGCAACGGGGGAGCAATTGCTGTAACAGCTCTAGTGCACCTTGTTTGGTGCACTAGAGCAGGCCACTAGTCTGCGCTTTCAGCTGCAGCTGGGTCTTTGATGGAGATGTTGGCAACTCGCCAACCAAATCCTTCGGTTTGCGTGAAGACAAAGGCTAGGCGGACCTTGCTTTTATCCGCTGCTCCCGAAAAGCTAGAAAGGTCGGCGTCTGTCACAGATGCTAAGTCTGAATATGATGTGGCACCACTAGGTTTTTCAGGAAGAGTGCCGAGGGGGATCTCATGCCAGGTTGCATTTTGTGGGTTATCAGCATCGTAGTTGTAGCTTACCTTAAGGCTTAGGGTGCCCTCTGGTACTTCATCAGCGCCGAATCGGACACCATAGTCGAAGCTTAGCTTTGGCTCGTCGATTTCACTTAGGTCGATGGGGTCACTGAGAAGCCATGCTACACTATCACCAGCGTCTTTTGACCAAACACGACCGAAGTTGGTACCACGTGAATCTGTTTTTCCCCACTTGATTTTGCTTTCAGCCGGAGTGGTTTGATTTGAAAACTTGCCAAGGCCGCGGTCAAAGACTTCAGAAAAAATAATTCCTTTGCCTGTGTAATAGCTTGGCTCTACAACAACTGTTGCCAGAGGTGTTTCATCGCTATCGCAGACGGTGATTTCAACGTCCTGGCTACCTGCTTTAAGATCGAAGAAATTATCATTTTGAGCAGAACGGACTTGCGCAGAGCATGCGCCACTTGAATAGATGAGGCGTTGAACATCGCTGTTTGCTTCTTTACGGAAGTACTCTAGCTCTAGCTGGTAGCGACCTACGGGAATGGCTGCGGTTAGTTCTAAGTCACCCTCTAAATTCGAGTTGCCCTCTGCTTCTTTGACGAAATCGATAGCCTTGGAACTGTCGCCTTCTAGCGAAGCGGCTAAGCGGACTTTGTTATAAGACTCGGGGGCGTTTAGTTCTTTGATCGTTACATTTGCAATTTGTGATTCGGATGACTTGTCTCGTCCTCCACAACTTGCCAACAGACCTAAACAGATAGGTAAGACATAAAGCTTCACAATTTCTCCTCACTTAGGCAAAGTTTCCGGGGTTGGCTGTGAATTGCTTAGAATCTCTCATAACCCATTGATATATTTGAAATACCTTCGCAATCCCGCATTCGCGCTACTCGTCACCCCCTTATTTTAAAGGCCTTATTGCATATTTTTATCCGCTCCAAAAGGGTTAATATGTCCTTGATGACTTTTTCTTTGTATCCCTGGGCCTTGTGATTCTTGGCCAAGAAGAGAGGTCATGATAGTTTTGATTCAAAATTACATTTAACGGGGGCTAGAGTGTCGTATAAAAGATTGCTATTCGAAAATAAGGATCAAATTGTCACCCTAAAACTCAATCGAGCGGATAAACTCAATGCCTTCGATCTATTGATGTTCGAAGATATTTCCAAGGCCATTGATTCCATCAGCCGTGATCGTAGCATCCGAGCTGTGGTGGTTGGGGCCGAAGGCTCAGACTTTTCTACTGGGCTTGATATTAAGTCTGTGATGGTGAACAAGCAGGCTGGTTTCAAACTGCTCTGGAAGTGGTGGCCGACCCAGTCCAATCTTGCCCAAAAAATGAGCGTCGGTTGGCGAAGGCTTTCGGTTCCAGTAATCATGGCTATTCACGGTCGGTGCTGGGGAGCCGGCATGCAGACAGCGCTTGGCGGTGACTTTCGATTTGCCAGCCCTGACGCGTCTCTAGCAATTATGGAAAGCCGTTGGGGTTTGATTCCCGATATGGGCGGGAGCCTAGCCTTGCGCGAGATTACCGCTATGGATCGCGCCCTTGATTGGACCATGACATCCCGAGAAATACCGGCAATGGAGGCCCTAGAGCAAGGCTTGATCAGCAAAATTGAGCCCGATCCAATGGCAGCAGCTCAGGCCTATGCTCAGACTTTGGCGGAACGATCTCCAGATGCCTTAGCCGGTATCAAAAAGCTCTACCAATATAGCTGGCATCATAACGACGGTCGTCTCCTTGCCAAGGAGTGGTTGCTTCAATGGAAAATGTTTCTTGGCAAGAACCGTGGCATCGCCGTGCAAAAAGCACAGGGGAAGTCTGACCGACAGTTCGTGCCGCGGGCTCTTTAGGATTTCTAACTACGCAGCTCCCACATAGAAACTATCCCTTCCAATATATCAGATGTAGAGCTGGAAACTAATAAGGCAAGCTGCTTTAAGGGGTTTGACCCCTTTTTTCTCCCTAAAAACCGATCCATTTTTTACGATCCGAAGTTGCACCTAGCCTTAGTGTTGATGTAAACCCATTCTATAAAATCTAAACGGTACTATTAAAGGATGTTCGTTGTGAAGAAATCATTGGTAGGGATATTAGGGTTTTCTTTAACTTTAAGCTGTGGATCACAGCAGGCAAGTCAAGTCGATGGCCATTATGAAGATGCCACTGAAGCATCAATGGCTCGTTATGAGTATCAGCAAACCGTCGTGCCAGAGTATGCCGAGAGTCAGGGAGTTGTTATCTCTCTTCCCTTGCTTACAAGTTATGGGCGTCATGATCTCGCGCGGGAAATCCTAGACTCAGGTGTGGATACCCTGTGGATTACTGTGCCTTCTAACTTTCGTGGCAGCCTCTCATCGTCAGAGTTTAGCCGGCTTCGCCAGGTCTTGGGGCGAGATATAGACAAAGTGAAGCTGATTCCCCAGGTGACTGATGGTAGCTTGACCGTTTGGGCTAGGGATTGGGCGCCACTCGGAGCATTATCCCGCGACGGCTCCTTGCACCTTGTGGATTTTAACTACTATACCAATCGTCCTGCCGATGACGTGACTCCACAGTCTATGGGCAGAATACTAGGTACGGATCGGGTTAGCGTTCCCGTATATAACGAAGGCGGCAACTTTATGAGTAACAGCCGCAACGACTGCCTGATGACTAGTCGTGTGACAGATGCTAATCGTTATCGGGAAGTGGTAGGTGATATGGTCTTGAACGATCGTCAGATTGCGGATTACTATCGTCGCTTTGCCGGTTGTGAATCCGTTCACATCCTACCAAGGATGCCTTATGAAGGAACTGGGCACATCGATATGTGGGCCAAGTTTTTGTCTGATGATGTGGTGATTGTTGGCGAGATTGACGGAAATGTCGCGAGTTACTACCCCTCAGCGGATGATCAACGCCGTGCTCTTGAAGTGAAAAAATTTCTAGATGATCGCACAGAAGACTTAAAGAGCCTTGGCTATCGCACTGTTCGCATCCCAATGCCAGCACCAGAGTTTGAGTACTATGGAGCAGTGATGCGATCCTACACGAATTCTCTTCTTGTCAACGGCAGAGCTATTATCCCTCAGTACATTCAAAAGAGTAGTTTCTCTGGCAAGGAGTACATCGACCAAAAACGAATGGCTGCGATGGAAGCAGAAGCTCTTAGAATCTATCGGAGTTTTGGCTATGAAACAGCATTCGTTCAGTCGGATCGTTTGATTGCTTCTGGTGGTGCGGTGCATTGCACCACGATGCAGATCCCACGCTAACGTCGCGCTAAGGGTTGCACCTCAAGGGCTGCAACCCGAGCGCAAAGTATGATATCATAAGCTTTACCCTCGTTAACGATTCTAAGAAGGGTAAGACGTATGATGGAGCTTTTAAGCCAAGCCAGTGCTTGGGATGCCGTAGCTATCGACTACGATCGGGTCAATCGCCAATTTATGCTGGAATTTTCGAGGAGCGCCTTAAAATCGATTTCTTTGCAGGCTAATTGGAGAGTCTTAGACGTGGCCTGCGGACCAGGAACAACATCCCTATATCTTTCTGAGTTTGTTGACCAGGTGGATGCCGTCGACTTCTCTCCTAAAATGATTCAAGTTCTTAAACGGAATATCAAGGCTGAGCATATTGACAATATCTTCCCCATGGAAGCAAATGGCCAAGATTTGCCGTTTGATGAGAGTCGTTTCGATCTCGTGGTTTCAATGTTTGGCCTGATGTTTTTCCCCGAACGCTTACAAGGTTTAAGAGAAATATATCGCGTTCTAAAACCTGGAGCACCCGTGGTTCTATCAAGCTGGGCCTTGGCTGAAAAGTCCAGTTTTATGCAAACCCTTGGTGCGGCGTTCGCATTCTTTCACGATGAAGAGGCAACAGGTGGAGCCTTTCCTTGGAGCGAGACTGCAGACATCAAGAGTGATCTTGATCAAGTGGGATTCAACTCGGTACAAATCGAAGAGGTCTATCACGAATTTGAGGTGGGGCCAATAGATCGATTTTGGGCCAACATCGTGAAAGGCTCGGCGCCATTGGTAGATCGCAAGCAAAGGATGACACCAGAAGAATGGGGCGGCTGTGAAAATCGGGCGCTCGAATACCTCAAGAGTCATCTCCATGAAGAAAGTGTCTTAGGAACGACCGCTTGGATTATTACAGCTCATCGTGACTAGACTCATTTTGCTGATCGAGTTGGGGGAAAACATGCCTGACTTTATTCCAAACAAAGTCTCCGTAGGTGCTTTGAGGGTTAAGGGTATGAAGCTTGAGGCCATCCCACCGCTCTGGATCATTCTGGTTTGGGACGGCATCCCCTAGCAAGGCTTTATCAATTGGCTGTAGATTGGCGGTCCAGCATGGATCATAGAAGTAGGGTAGGGAGAGGCGATCCCCTCGGGCTTGGTTCTTGACTCGGTGAGGCGTTGCTCGGAAGATGCCATGGGTCCAGAACTCAAGCATATCCCCAATGTTAATGACAAATGTACCGGGGCGCGGGGGAATAGCAAGCCATTCGCCATTCCGGCTTTTAGCCTCTAGGCCGCCGCTCTCATCTTGCTTTAGAATTGTCAAAAAGCCCATATCGGTGTGCTCGCGAACTCCCCACTGGTCGTCCTTCTCTTGCCACTGGTGCTCGGGATAATTGAAGATACGGAATAAACTCGTAGGTTCGGCGAAGCGTTTGGCAAAGTAGTCTTGCTCTAGGCCCAAAGCTAGAGCAAAACCTCTCATCAGGGCTTCTCCTAGAGATTTCATTTCTGCCATATAGCTTCGTACAAGCTTAGGAAAATCCTCTAAACCTGAAGCTGACGGCCACAGATTTTGGCCGTGGAGAGGCCAACCGTCTTGAACCCCTTGGTGGTCCGGTGAATGCTCTTCTCCAAAATAGATACCTTCCTTCTGATCTGGAATACCAGATGTTAGCTCATCGCCAACGGGAAAGTAGCCACGCCAGGCATAGCCAGAATGTTTCATGTGAAGGGCCATTTTTTGTTCCTTGGGAAGAGCAAAAAATGCTTGAGATAACCGCAAGATATCTTTGATCATGGCTTCTTGAATGCCGTGGTTTTCAATATAGGCGAAGCCGATAGTTTGGAAGGTTTGGAGGAACCTTTGAATGATTTCGGGAGTCGGCGTTTGAGTCGTCGAAAGTAGTCTCCCCACATTGAGGTTTGGAATATCATCAGCGTTCGTCACTGGCTTCGCCCCCACTTGGAATGTTTGAAACCTTAACACTTGCATACAACATCGATAAGAAGTCCTTATTTGAATAGGAATCTTAGGAAGAGTTTAAGGTAGTTAAGTCTAGCTGGCAATCAAGTAGCTTTGGCATGAAAGTTGGAAATGTTGATTTGTGAGACTTCCAAAGTGAGGTAGCTATGATTAAAGGTCTAGTGTTTTCAATGCTCTGTCAGGTGAGTGTCGCCTGTGTCTCAGGATCAAGTGGTGAGTGGGTTCTGGCGGACGGCTATCGATCCAAAAATCCAAAGAGCAAGTTCAAGGAAGATCGAAAGGAGTGCCAACTGCGAGTGGCAGAAGCTCAAGAAGAAGGCTTCAGCAAGAAAGTATCCCGCATGGCTTTTGATCATTGCATGCAGCAAAATGGTTGGACCGAACGGTGAGCCAATAATTTAAGAGGTTTTTTTTAAGTAGGTAAAGGCCTTTGGTACATCCTGAGATAAAATTACCGACTGAACGTTATCATCGAAGGCCCCTGCATCCGACACGGCATCAATAATGGTGTGAACTTGTGTATGCTTGATCATCATCTTACACCGCTCACGGGCTGGACTAACAACATTGTGTTCTTCATCTCGTTGCAACATCCTCATTTGCTCAATAGTAGCACCGGAACACCCAGCTTTCATTGCAGCCCTTACCAGATTGACTCCTTTACCGGAGTTGCAAATAATATTCAAATCAGACCCATCAAGGTAAGATCGCTTCTTTGCCGGACTGTGCTCGATTTCATTGCGTCGCCATTCGACACTGCCGTAGAGTGAGTCGATAGCGCTGATGATCTGATCGGTGCTGGCAGCTTGGTACTTTGATCCCAGAGAGAGTTTGGTATTAAGAATTCCTCTGTGAATCGGAAATGTGTTGATGAAGCCACGGCCTGGAAGATGAAGGCGGCCTACGGCGATCAGTGTTTCTACCACATCGGAAACATCCCATTTTGGAACAATCAAGCTAATGACTTCCTTTTCGGCAGGAATGGTGACCCGTAGAAGGCCGATCTTCTCTCTCAGGCCCGTTCCGGTTCCATACACAACTGTTGGCACTCCAATTCCCGACTCAAGAATGATCCTTGCTATCTGATCGGCCTCTCCTCTCTGCACAATGCAGCAGATTCCCATAAGATCATTGAGAAGAGGCACCTTGCTTTTAGTTTTAAGAATATTGATGCCGTGAGGCTTATAACCGTCATAACTCTTGAATAAGTGGCAAGGCTCGCTGAATACGGCACCCATACCAGGAAAATGAAGCTGGCCGACTGTTGAAATCATATTAAGGAGGTCAAATTCGAGCTTCTCTTGGACATATAGGTTTAAGATCTTCACCGGGATACTAAAGAGCGATCGTCGGCCCGTGACGAGGCTAAGTAAAGAATGCTGCCGCGACATGATAGGGTTTCGACCATCTTGCAAGTAAATATGGGAAAAGCCTGACTCCTGCAGCTTGTCAATCACCATGGTGGTGTTGCTTTGGTTTAAGATCGCTGTAATTTTCGAGACCTTATAGCTATGCATTAAGCGCTCTCGTCCATGGCTTGTTGTTTCTGACTGCTATCTTGGCTTTCCGTCGCCGCTAGGGTTTTCTGGGGCTTGTCCTTCTTTTGCTTGTCATTTGAGCTATGGTCCACTGATTTAAATGGTGAACTAGATACGCTGGATATCTGTTTGGATTGAACCCAAAGGCCCACACATAAGACCACCAGAATGGGGCAGACAGAGGCCATGGCTAGTATTCCAAAACCTTCCACAACTCCCGACTGGCCACCGATGCCGAGGCCCATGGCGATCACTAGGGGAACGGTAATGGGCCCTGTAGTAACTCCTGCACTATCCCAGGCAATATTGACAAAGCTTTCCGATGAAATAGCCGTCAGAACCAGTAATATCAGGTAAGGAATGGCCAGAAGAAAAATGATGGGTACATTCCATACGATTTTTACCATTCCAAGGGTCAGGCCCAAGCCAACTCCGAGAGCGACGGAGTGCATCAGTAGGGTCTTCCGTAGCGACCCTGCGGTGAGGTTTTCCACTGTGTTTCCCAATGCATTCAAAGCAGGTTCAGCGAGTGTTGCGCCATAGCCTAGGATGAAGGCAAAAATTAGAATCACAATGGTGCCGAGGCGATTTTTGGTATCGCCGAAAAGCGGTCCACGGGTCGTTCTAAATGAATAAACTTGTCGGATAGGGTCGAGTTTTGCGCGGTCATAGGGGACCCTAAGGTACTGGCCGCCATCTTCTAAGTAAAAGAAACGCTTTGTTTCTCCCTTAGCGGTGGAGGCTGCGTACACCATATCCTCGCTAAAATTTGAGATGTGCCGCTCGTCATCAAGCTCAATGGTCTTGTAGGCCGATGGTAAAACATGACCAACTTGCCGACCGATGTTTGCAAGTCCTAATTCGATGCCAATATTAAAGATAGACATTCCAATGACCGCGAACAATATCCCGAGGCCAACTTCATCACCGTGCGT
Organism: Pseudobacteriovorax antillogorgiicola; assembly: GCF_900177345.1. NCBI lineage: Bacteria > Pseudomonadati > Bdellovibrionota > Oligoflexia > Oligoflexales > Pseudobacteriovoracaceae > Pseudobacteriovorax > Pseudobacteriovorax antillogorgiicola. Next base: position 95,400 of record NZ_FWZT01000011.1, on the reverse strand, counting down.
GAGTCGTTCGCGAACCCAAAGGGTGAGAACCAGTATCATGCCCAAGCATAGCGGCAAGATCGCTTGCATCGCGCCTAGAACCCCTTGGCTCAGTACTCTCCAGTGACTTTCTCCTCTTGTCTGAGCTTCCAAAGATTTTTGGGAACTTTCACCGACATAGCTTTGATAGTGGGCTTCATCCTTGAACAAAACCATGACAGCCTCTTTTTTCTTCGGGTCAGAAAAGGCCTTCTTTGTCATCGTGTTGGGAGTGGAGGGATTTAAAATAAAGCCTAGTGCTAAGACCATCCCAATGGGAAAAAGACTCGCCAAGGTAACGACACCAAAGCCACTGGTCTCCGATCGGTCGCTACCTGTCATCCGACTAATCCCGACTCCTAGGGATAAAACTAGGGGAACAGTCACCGGTCCTGTGGTAACAGCACCGCAATCCCAAGCAAGGCCTAATATCGCGGATAGCTCTTTATCAAGGGATGCAATAGCTGTCATAAGAAGGATCGAACTGACACCTATATATAAGGCTGGCTTCAGTGAGAAGTGATAGATAAATCGCAGAACTCCCATGGAAACAGCTAAACCAACGCCAAGCGAAACGAAATTTACCAGTATATGAGTGTCTTTGTTAAGGAGTCGGAAAAGTAGGGGAGCCTCCCAAGGAGTGACATCCTTACCAGCAGCTCTAAGTATGCCAATGGCTGGTTCTGCAAAGGTTGCTCCCATTCCCATAGCGAAGGCAAACACCATAATCATCGACAGGTGGGCTTTCCGCGGTAGCTTTAAGCCCAGCGTTTCTCCTAGAGGCATCAGCCCTAGAATTAAGCCTTCCATAAAAAACGCTAAACCCACGATGACGAGCCCCAAGCCGAAGACCACCTCAGAGGCATCATTGATCGGGGTTCCGAGGATGAACACCTGAAAGGAAAGCATGTATGCGACCACGATAAAGACTGCCTTCACCTGCTCCATCAGGCGCTTCCGGACGTAGGGTAGAAGTAGGCTTAAGGTCTCGCGGTGACTAAACATGATCTCACTTTTTGCGTAGATTGGTCTAATCACGTATCGGCTGGAGATTCTTTGATTTGAGAATCGCTGGGAAAACTATTGCTCAAGACTACCAGAGAAGCCATAATAAGCGGTCAATAAATCATGTAATATTGAGACTATTTTTAGTTTTGTAAAAGCCTTCCGTAGAGGCTTCGTAGTCCAGCTGAAACGGCTGGCAAAGGTTTGATGTTTTTTCAGACGAGTGCATAAATTTACGAGTTGGAGGACCTGTGGCCCATATCCTAAGCAGTTCAATACGAGTTTTCTGGGCCGCAACGGCTCTCAATTTGATAGGCAACCTATTAGGATACAAGGAATTGGCCATGATGACCAAACCTTTCCTGCTTATCACATTGGCTCATTACACCTGGTATGCGTTAGCCCCCCAGGGGCGTTTGGCATATGCAATGACCATAGCCCTGCTATTTTCATGGTTGGGAGATATTTTTCTTCTTTTTGATAATACCCAAGTCTTCTTCATACTGGGCTTACTCAGCTTCGCTTGCACTCACATCCTTTATACCGCCATATTCCTATCTTGGGGCCGAGGGAAGGGGCAACAATCCCTGGGGGGTATTGTTTTAAGCACAGCTCTCAGTCTAAGTATTCTTATGTTCTCTATTCTGTATGGCAATTTTTTATGGGAAAAGACGGGTGACTTTCGGATTCCTGTCCTGGGGTATATCATCCTGATCACAATGATGGCCATAGCTGCATCATGGCGCTTTCAAAAAGCTCATCAGCGAAGCTTCGCTTGGGCCCTACTGGGCTCCTTGTTATTCGTTCTATCCGATTCGAGTTTAGCTTATGGCAAGTTTGTGAGTCCCTATCCTCTGCAAGGATTTGTGATCATGCTAACATATATTCTTGGTCAATGGTGTATCGTCAAAGGAATTGTCGCTCATGAAAGTTAGAAATGTAATTTGCTTGGGGCTTCTCACCCTTTTGAGTTTGCAAGGTGCTTGTCAAAAAAGCTATCGGACAGTGAGTATCAGCCGTGGTGGGGTTTTACTTGAGTCCAAGCCACGGGACCACTGGCCAACAGAGGCATGGCAAGTGGTTGAGCCTTCTGCCGAGCAATGGGATCTTAAGAAGCTCAATCAATTTGTCGACTATGCCTTTGCAAAGCCTAATCGAACCGATGGTTTGCTTGTGATACATGATGGCAAAATCATCGTCGAACGATATCAGCAGCCTTATTCTCAGAATAGCTTGCATTACACGTGGTCGATTTCAAAAAGTGTATTCGCAACACTGATCGGTATCGCTGAAAAGCAGGGCATACTCAACCGAACTCATATGGTTCAAAGATATCTCGATGAATTCAAAGAACCAAGCAAACAGACCATTACCATCGATCATCTATTAAGAATGGAAAGTGGCTTAGGTTGGACGGAAACCTACGAATATGCTCCTTTGTATTCAACCGTAGTCAAGATGCTTTATACGGAAGGTAGTAGCGACATGGCAAAGTATGCTAGCAGGCAGCCTATGGAAGCACTACCCGGGGAGTATATCAAGTACAGTAGCGGCAGTACTAATGTCTTAAGTGCGGTCTTAAGGAATGCCCTAGCGGATGATAAAGCCTATGAAAGCTATCCATGGAGCCAATTGTTTGAGCCTTTGGGGATCACAACGGCTGTCTTTGAAATGGATAAAGCGGGGGTATTTGTTGCCTCCAGTTACTTGCATATGACAGCTCGCGATCTGGCAAAAATAGGCTTCCTCTACTTGAACGATGGCATTTGGGAAGGCGATCGATTGCTACCTGAAAGATGGGTGTATACAGCAACAACTGATACCATGCAGGCACGGGTGGTTTCTCATCGTAGTGCGTATGGTGCGCAGTGGTATATGAACTTTGCATTAAGCGAAGATCCCGACGATCGCAAGTTTCCGAGCGTGACACAGAATTTGTTCTGGGCTTCGGGGCATTGGGGACAATACTTGATGATCCTTCCTGAGCACGACATTGTTCTTGTTCGTTATGGAGATGATCGCCGGCAAAGAATCAATTTAGATGGGCTGCTTAAACTACTAATTGAGGCCAAGCTGTCATGATACGAGTCAGAACATTCTTGGGAGTGATTGTTGGATTAGTGATGGTTCTGCTTATTTGGCTGATGCTAAATTGGTCAGATATCCAGCTTCTACAACGAACAGCGTCCGCCTATTATGCCAAGGAACTTTGTACCTGCTTATTTGTCTTGGAACAAGATGAAAGCTACTGTCATAGCTACACCAAGCAGTACGTAGCTCTAGACGACCTTAAGGTGGTGAATGAAGGAAGCCTGAAGCGGGTAGAGGCTCAAGCCCTAGGAATCAAAAGGACAGCGGTTTGGCGAGGTGCTAGACTCGGCTGTCACTTGGAACGCCCGCAGGGGAGTCAGGGTTAGCCTCGTTTGAACCAAGATCTTTCCTGTGACACACTAGAGCCGGTCTCAAACCTGCCTATTGGCTCATTTAAGTGCCCATGGTTTTTGGTATCAACTGGGAGAGTTGTTCATGGCAAAAGAACGAAAACATGTTGTGATTATCGGCGGAGGCTTCGGCGGCGTCAATGCTGCAAAAATTCTCGGTCGTGGTAAGGAGTATCGTGTCACCATCATTGATCGAAGGAATCATCACCTATTCCAGCCGCTGCTCTATCAAGTGGCGATGGCGGCTCTAAGTCCTGCAGAGATAGCCTATCCCATCCGTAGTCTAGTGCGACGATATCCGCATATTGACGTTCTACTCGATGAGGTTGTCGATCTCAAGCCAGACCAAAAAGAAGTCGTGACGAAGACGCGCTCGATTTCTTATGACTATTTGATTATGGCTTGCGGCTCCAATCATTCCTACTTTGGCAATAACGAGTGGGAAGAGCACGCCCCAGGATTAAAAACTCTTGGTCAGGCCACAGAAATTCGTCGCCGAGTGTTACTAGCCTTTGAAAAAGCAGCTAATGAAAAGGATATTGAAAAGCAGCGGCAGTTTTTGACGTTTGTTATCGTCGGAGGTGGCCCAACCGGTGTGGAACTAGCTGGCTCGATTGCTGAGTTGAGTCGGCTTTCCTTTAGGAGAGACTTTAAGAACTTAGATACTTCACGAACTCGGGTCATTCTCTTGGAAGGGGCACCTCAGATTTTGAATGCTTATCCAAAGAAACTTTCCTATAAGGCGGCTCTTGCTCTTGAAAAGCTTGGTGTTCAAGTTTGGACCAATGCGATGGTGACGAAGATAGAGAGCAAGGGTGTTTATATCGGTGATGATGAATTTGTTAAGACTTCCACGGTGCTTTGGGCTGCTGGGGTCGCGGCTTCACCCTTGAATAAAAAGCTTGGCAGCGAACTCGATCGCGGTGGCCGGGTGATTGTCGGCCAGAACTGTCAGGTGGAGGATCACCCGGAAGTTTTTGTGATAGGTGATCAAGCTCACTTTAAAGCCAAGAAGGGAGATACGCTGCCCGGGCTTGCTCCCGTTGCTATCCAACAGGGGCAGTACGTTGCGAAGTATCTCAATCAAATGGCTAAAGGCAAAAAAATGGGGCCGTTCCACTACATTGACAAGGGACAAATGGCAACCATTGGTCGCAATAAGGCCGTGCTGAAAGCTTTTGGTATCGAGATGAGTGGTATGATTGCGTGGTTTGCGTGGCTATTTGTACATATCCTTTATCTGATAGGTTTTCGCAACCGCATGGTAGTTCTGTTTCAGTGGGCCTGGGCATATTTAACCTTTAAAAAAGGTGCGCGTTTGATAATTGATAAAGAATGGCGTACACACTCCCGTTTGGATGCTGATATTTAATGAAAACTAGGCCATGCTTGCTTTTGGTTAAAATGACGTATTTCGGGTAAGATTTGGTTAATTCCACCAGCAATTCTAAGGTTGGTGGGGTGCTTTCCGATGGAAACTCGGGTTCTTCCTTGTTTCTTTGACCGATTTTTTGGTAGTAGAGTTAGTTATTGCCGAACATGGCGTCGCCAACTGGGGGATCGGAACCCCATGCCGTATAATCGATTGAACTTGCCCCGAGAGGAGTATGACGTGCGACAATATTTGGATCCTGAGCTGCTTAACTTTGCGTCGATGATAGTGAGGGAACAAATTGAGAAAATGTCCATAAAGTGGAAATTTAACGGAAAAAGTGTCATTCGAATTGCTAAGATGGCCGTCGCTAAGGACAAGATTCAGGATGAGGCATGGATTCGTACTCAGCTAAAACAAGCTCACAAGAAAGAATTTGAAAACTATATTGAACACATTGCTAAACGGGATGGTTATTTTCCGTTTATTCAGTTTCGAAAAAAGTCATATTTGGCGTTCAAGGAACTATATGGAGAATGGCCTTTCGTTCTCATGGAAAAGAGCTTGGAAGACCCAGCTCGCATCGGCCCAGCTTGGGCAGCTCAGTTCATCGGTGCAGTGACGGCAATCGGCGTTCAGGAATGTGAGAAGGCAGAAAATCTATTCGAGTTTGTAACCCAGCATCCTGAGTTCGAGAAAGCAAAGGATGAGAGGGGTCGTTACCAAGACTTCCTCAACAACTATCGCCCCATTTAGTTTTGCAAGGGCTCACAAAGGGCCCACTCCCCTCCTTCGAAACAGTCTTTCCATCAACAAAAGATCGGTAAAAATTGCATCATGTCCTTTTCTTTATCCACCGATATTCAGGGTAGAGGAAAAGTAATGAAATTTATTTTCAATCTACAGCGAAAATATCTTTTTATGATGGTCGGCTTCGTAGTCGCGTCGCTGGCGCCGTCGGGCTGGTTTCTGATGTGTCGCCTTTTTAACTATGAAGCAACTCATCAGGGTATCTACCTCTATATGTTTTTATCAACAGCTATTTCTCTAGGAGCTTTTGGTTTTATTGTTGGTTCTTATCAAGATGTCCTATTTCGATTTTTGGAGCAGGACAATCTAACTATTCTCCTTAACCAAAAAGCTTTTTTTCGCAAGGCAGACCACCACTACCAGCTTGGTGTTCGCTACAAAGACTATCTGTCTGTGATTATGATGGACATCGATAATTTTAAAGATGTGAATGATGATAATAATCATATGGTGGGTAGTGCAGTTCTGAAAAAAGTTGGCTTCATAATCAGTGAAGGCCTGCGCGAGACAGATGTTGCTGCACGATTCGGGGGAGATGAATTTGTGATTTGTCTACCCCGTACTGACTTGGTCATGGCAGGAGTCGTCGCGGAGCGGGTGCGGCATGTGATTGAGGCCACAACTTTCACCTACAAAGAATTTAATATCAAAGTGACCGCAAGTTTTGGTGTAGCTGCAATGAAGTGCACAGCTAATGGTTCCGTGGAGATGATTGCGGAACGGGCTGATCATCTTCTTTATAAAGCTAAGGATGCGGGCCGCAATCAGGTAGTCTTGGATGATGATCCCGCATTCTTTGATGTGGAAAAGCATGGTGCCTAACTTGTCAATTGAGTCTTTGTACAGAGATGCGCGGTAGATCCAGTGCTATCACTCAAAGCTTGATCCACTGGGGTTTTCCTACCACTTGCGATGATGAACTACCAAATGGTTATAAAAAATTTACTTTAAATTTATCAATGCCTGGCCTAAGACTATGCTTTAGACATCAAATTGAAAGCTTGTACGAGAGCCTGTTTTGAGACGAGCTCTTTTAATAGTCTAGTTCTGAGGTTCAGCTATGCGCTGGCTAATGTTAGTTAGAATCTGGGTCATGGCAATGGGGTGGTCCCTAATCTGGTATATGATTCCTAGGGGACCATGGGGAACCTATGCGCTATCGTTGCTTGGCCTATCTTTTGGTACGTTTACATTCGGTTTCTATCACACTAGTCTTCTGGAATTGATCATTGCTGGCCACCATGAATGGTCCTGGTTAGAGCAAAAAAATCTTTATGGTGGACTGATTTTGGGGTTTGCGCTTCAAGGAGTCAGTTTACTGATCCTGATGGTCGAACTCCGTCGCCAAGTCGTAGGTTGGGAGGCGGGGCTCTATGGCTTGTCGATCTGGTTGGGTTTGAGCGCGACAGTTAAGCTAGTTCCTGCCAAGAGGAGAGTCAAGAAGGCTGAGCCTAGAGCAAAAATCTACCATATTCCTAGAAATAGTTAATTTTTTCCTTGCGTGATCCCAGGGACTCATGCATTATCTTTCCCACTCAAGGGGGTATAGCTCAGTTGGTAGAGCATCAGATTTGCATTCTGAGGGTCAGCGGTTCGACTCCGCTTACCTCCACCAAAAAAGCCGAATAGCGATGAGCTATTCGGCTTTTTTGTTTCGAGCCTTTCAAGCTCCAGCGGCAATTGCACACTAATCTATGTGGAAGCCGATAGAATCATAACGGTAAACTTTTTAAAAATTTGCTAGGGAATAGAGATGAAGAAAACATTCAGCTTCGCATCGTCAAATAAGAAGCCCGAACGACAGGTAGATGCGATTAAGTATGAAATAAAGAAGTATATAGGCCGAGAGCGCCGGAAAACACTCCCAGAAGGTGCTGACTACTGGGACTTTGATTGTAAGATTGGAGTATCTGAGGATCGTGCCGCGGCGATTCATATTGCAGAGATCAATAAGGCTATTAGTAGGATATTTTCGGAAAATGAAGAGGGCTTTTACCTAGAGATTTTAGCGAAGCCTGGCAAACGAACTCGCAAGCCAGATGGTGGGAAGAGCGAAGAAGAGTAAAACTGTTCGTTGTCAAAACCGTTTTTTTGAAGCCACTGATCGGCAAGTATCGGTTAGATGGCTTTGTCATTAACGGGTTGTCTAGTTTGATGGATGTCCAGCATCGAAGTCCATTCGGTAGTTTCAACGACTTCCACGTCTCCCCTAGCAATATGATCAAGATTTTTCACCACGTGATTGATTCTATCAAGAGCTACCATCAGTCTTTTTCATAAGGTCGGGATAAACGCCTCGCGCTTCATCATGAGTTTCAGATAGCCGATCATAATCGCTAACGACTTGTTAAGTTCGTGGTAGTAGGTGCTCACCTACCGCTGTATCTTCTCTTCTTGACCAATGTTCTCTGAGGTCGTGTGATTCTTTAAGTGAAACCCCGTATTTGAATCATTACCGTTTCGTTTTTCTTGCTCCTGATTTTTATCTGGAGATTAAGCTGTTGACTGCATGTTTATATCACAAGATTATGAAACCATTCTCGCTCCATATAAATAAATTTAAAGACTATCAACAATGTTTATTCTCCTAAAGTCGCAATCCAACCATCGCTACTTGAGTTGCTTATTGGTAATGGCAACTTTCAGCCACACACTTTTTGCAGCAACCTCAGAGAATCTGCAAGACCTCATGGAGCTATCCGCGGAGGAATTGCTTAGCACCAAAGTTAGTACGGGTAGCTTACGTGAGTCCATAGGTGCAAAGTCCGCCTCTGCTGTCACGATTATTGACAGAGCAGATATTGAACTTACCAGTGCAAGAAGCCTTGCTAACCTGCTGGAGCAACACGTGCCTGGATTGTTACTGATGACTCATTCCGAAGGCAGTAAGATCGGTATTCGAGGCCTAATAGCTGCAGAAAACTATAAGTTGCTCCTCTTGGTCAACGGAAAAAATATCACGAACATGGTATATGAAGGAGCGATTCTTGAGTTAGACAACTGGGACCTTCAGGACATTGAACGGATTGAAGTTGTTAGAGGGCCAGGGTCAGTCACTTACGGTACTGGTGCCATAGCTGGTGTTATAAATATCATAACTCGCACGGCTAAGGCGAAGCATCAATTAGTTTCAAGCGAACTGACTCATGTGCTTGGTCCTAATAGCCGAGGGCTCAGTCTATCACTAGCTGACTCAATCAATCGTTCCGATGTTTTTACCTATTTCTCCTATAGAAAAACTGATGGGTATCAGGAGCCGCAGTATTATAGGGACTTGAGCGATGGATACCTAGAAAACCCTCAAGCTTACCTAGCTGATGGTTTAACCAGGCCACAGATCAAGGCTCTGATCGATATAAGGCATGGCAACGAGTGGAATGTATGGTTCCGCTACACCCAATCTGGTCAGACTCATCATTTCAACCCTCAAATAGTTTTAAGTGATCTAAATGGTAATCCAAATGAAGAAGTATCTCGTCGGCAAGTAGGTATCAGGGGAGCCATTGCCAGCTTCAATCGCAAGTTTAGTCTCGCGGAGAATCAAAGCTTAAAAACAGAATTTAGCTTTGATAGCCAAGAATATATACGTTATCGAGTGCGAGCAGAAGAGTATAGAATATCAAGCTCAAATAATATTGATCAATATGCGTTTTCTCAGAATAGAAGCTCCGCGTCGCTGCTCTATCAGGGGAAATTTGATCGTACTGAACTCATTACTGGCTATCAAATGAATCACATTACAGTTGAAGCTCCATGGGGAAAGAGTCGTGATCACATATGGATCTATGAGGGTGTCGATTTTCTAAGTGATGTTGAAAAATCTGTTTACTTACAGAACCCAGATCCGCGGATCGATCGGTTACCGACCGCAGAAACCGCAGAGGAAATCGGTTCAGGTCTGGAATTCATAACCCATTCTCACCTTTTGGAGTCGATTTTTAACCCCTCAGAAAGGTGGCATCTTATCTATGCCCATCGATTGGATATACCTGACATATCCGATCCTATGTTTTCTCCTCGCCTGTCGCTGGGCCTGCAAGTTAACGAAACTAATTACGGCGTTGTAACAGCACAGCGGGCGTCGCGTATGATGCCACTCAGGGCGCAGTATCTGAATCATAAATACGAAGAGAAATCCAAGCATGAAACTATCGACGGCCTCGAAATTTCCTTGACCAACACCTCCATTCCAAAAACAACTGTGAATTTTAGGGCATTTTATAACAGAGTGCACTCGGTTGGATTTACGGGTCAAAATTTGGAGCTGCTAGCAGATCTAGGGCTACTTGGTCTTGAGCTTGATGCCGCTTACAAAAGTTATCATAGGGAGTTTCGTTTGAGCCATTCGTTTCTCGATCCAATTAGTGTCGACATGAACGAGGGTTTAAAAGACGGCACAAACCGCAATAACATCTCTTTTGCAGACTACTACTATCAAACAAGAGGTGATGTTCCACTTCTCTTGGAAAGCTACGGAGATGACTTAAATAACTGGTCGAATCAGTCCACAAAGCTTATGTATATCGAAAACCTACTCAATAGACGTCTGCGATTTCTGGCAAACATGCAAATCTATTGGAATTACCAAGGTTCATACGATGAGATGGGAATGTACGAGAATGCCTATGCGAATTTTGATACCAGTGTTTTGCAGGACGCTGAATTGGAAGCTTTTGAAAGCCAAAGACTTGATTTTTTGGAAAGGAAAAGAAACCTTGAAGCGAAAGATGCCTATCAGCTGGACTACAGTCTTAACCTAGCTATGAGTTACCTTTGGCAGTCCTCACCCAAACTTGAATATCTGGTCACGATTTTTGGTGAAAATGTCTTGCAGAGTAAGAAGCGCTACTACGTAAGCACCGGTTCAAGCAATACTTATCCGGACCGACTTCAGTTCCTAGAAGAGCCTGTGAGTTTTGGAATTCGTCTTAGGGCTAGCTTTTACTAGGGGCTGTTGACGTCTCTTTGAAGCCCCGAAAAAGCCCTAGATAGCAGAAGCCGCCCTCATTCCATTGGATGTTATTCAGAATGGCAATGCTACTAAGATCCAGTGAAAACAACTAGTACTAATATCCAGGTACACTATTTCGTGCTAAATAGAGTTTGCAGCATGTCAGCGGATCCAAAACTTAGGGAGATCACAGTGCAAGATGGAACTTTTCGAAAAAATATAAAAGTTGGCGACGTTGTTGAAGTGGTACAAAAGCATCATCAGCAGTCAGGTGAACTGACGCAGGGAGTGGTCTCAAAAATCCTAACGAACTCTCCGCAGCATCCCCACGGAATTAAGGTGAAGCTAGAGACCGGAGAGGTGGGGCGTGTGAAACTTGTCCACAAATCTTAGTTATTTGGTAGGTTCGCAGTATGTCCTTCCATGGGGCTCCATTATTTGTCAGTATAAATGAGTTACCAACTCACTTGTAGGAACGCACGCCATGTGCCATGGGTTTCTAGCTTTTTTATTTAGCTTTGCTTTTTTTCAGGCAAAATTGCAAGGATCTGAGAAGACATTTCATGTAGTTGTAGCAAGCTCTGATGATGGTTTTCCACCATTCTCCATTGCCAGTGGCAAGTCAGTGACGGGCGGAATCATCAAAGATCTGTTCGACTCACTCTTGGAAGCTCGTGGTCTGAACTTCAAGCCTATAATCATGGCTGAAAAGAGGTTACACCGAGAACTCAAGGCAGGAAGAATCGAGGGAGCGCTGACTACTGAGCAATGGGTAAAAAAACCGGATGGTTACTTTTTCACTGCTCCTATCATCCGTGTGAGAGATGTCATATTTGCTCATAAGGGTCTGAACCTTGATAATTTTACTCTTGCGTCTTTAAAAGGGAAAAAGCTCGGAGTTGTTCGCGGGTACACCTACCATCAACGAGTTGAGGACCTGTTTCGTGGGAAGCAAGTCCAGCGGATTGATGCCAAGAGTGAGCAGCATCTGATCAAGCTCATTAGCTTAAAGCGGATCAACTACGCACTGGTTACAGAAAGAGTCGGTTGGTGGATTGCCGAGGCGACTCAGCTTGCTCCTAAGATCCACAGCTCGAAAAATGACTTCGGCAACTTTGACTACAAGTTGCTCTACCATGGCAAATACCGAGATGAGCTGAAAGGGTTCGATCAAGAGATTAAAGAGCTAGGAAAATCTGCCTTGCAAGAGGTCCTCAGCCGCTACCGCCACACACCGTAACAAGCATCAAACGCTAGGCGATGCCTTCCTACGAATGATCAGATTAAAGCTTGTATACTTAAGAGGCTCATTGCCTCCACCTTCAGCTAGCGACGTTTTATGGGTAAGTTTACCAGAGCATTTTATTACCTAGTTATGTGGGTCATCAGTCCGATGGCGACTGCGGAGCCTGACTACGATCACATGAAAAGCCAGCTAGAAGCCTTCGAAAAAGAACTAAATATCTATCTTCCCGAGGACTTCCTTACATGGGAAGCTGACCGTAGCTTGCAATGGCTGAATCAGGAACTAGAGAAAACGTCAGACGGATCGCTTCGCTACTACATGACCTATAGAGAGATCTTTAGGATTCAGTTCTATAAGAGCAATCGGGAAAAAGGCAGTGAAATCTGCACTTCCATTGCAAGGCCGAAGCCTTTCGACATCAAGTATCGTTACTGGTGTACAGAGTCCTTAGAATCTAAAATTAGCAATAAGCAAGCGATCCAACAACATCGAGCTACGTTTCGCGATGCAGTCGCTATGGATCGTCACGATCTTGCAATTGAACTGATGATGGCGATTGGTTGGTTACAATCCCTGGAAGGTGACATTGCCGAAGCTCTGGCGTCGTTTTTGAAAGTTCAGGAAATGGTTCCAAAGGAAGACACATTTCAGTTGATAAATGTCGAATTCAACTTGGCAACTCTCTACATTGTCCATGGCGATGATGAGTATGTGGGTAAGGGGATCGAGATCTTAGAGAACATTAGAACGTTAAGTAAAGAAAGACTCAAATCAGCGCCTGGTCCAGAGGCAAAATCTGAATACGATGATATAGCAAAGCTAGCTTCATTCAATATCGGAATTGCGTACACGCTTCATCTTTATGACTATCAAAGAGGCTACGAAAACTTTATGAAGTCCGCTTTGAAGCCTGAGTATCAACTAGGTTCCTGGAGTTTCGCTGCCTTAGCTGCATCGGAGTTAGGGCGATATGAAGATTCTAAGGCGCTTTTAAAGAAGCTTGAGTCGCTGCTGAGCATTAGCAAAGTAAAAGGTGGTTATCATGCCTGTTATCAGGCACTAGCAAGGCACAACTGGGACCCTGAAACCAGCTTAAAATCATGCTTTGAGCTACATCCCAACACGACCATCGAGGTTTTAACCGACATCAATAAAAGGCTAGTGAAGCTGAAGGGAGAAGCTGAGGAGTTATCGGCATTAAGGCAATTTGTGCAGATGTACGAAGAAAAAATTGAGCCTGAATTCCGCAAGCGTACAGCTCGTGCAGCCAGTAATAACGAATTAAGACGCCTCGAAATAGAATCGTTACTCAAAGATGAAAAAATTAGGTCTGGTGAGACGATTCAAAACTTGCTTTACCTGGTAAGTGGGGCTTTCGTACTTCTCCTCGCTGCATTGTTCTACATCATAAGGGCCAATCGTTTCATCAAAATCCAATCAGCAGATATAACCCAGCAGAAGAAAGACTTACAGCATGTTCTCGATCACATTGATGAGGGCATCGTTGTGATCGATCGAGCGGCTAGAATAAAGCCTGTGTACTCGAAATATTCCCGTGAACTTATTGCAGATCGGCTAGAATCATTCACCTTGGAGCAACTTTTTGAAAAGTTAGGTTTGGGTAACGATGATACTTCCCGCTGTCGCGAGGTCATGCGCAGCGTTTTAGGAGAAGAAACGTTTTCCTGGGAAGTGAATGCACTACAGTTGCCCGACCAAATCCTTTTGAATGACCAACCGCTTTTTCTGTATTGGACACCTATTATCGAAAATAGCCATGTTGAAGAAGTTATCATGTCTGTTCGGGATGCGAGCGAGTCGTTGAGGTTGCAACAGGAAACGGAAGATAAAGAAAGGTTGCTGACAGTGATCCAAGCAGAATCGGTTGGCTATGACTTTTTAGAACACATGAAACAGCAAATCAATGAGCTTAAATCCTTTAGCTTCGATCAATCATTTCAACATGTATTAAGGCTAGCACATACAGCTAAAGGAGAGGCCAGAAGTCTTCGCTTTAAGCGATTGGTTGACTATCTTCACGATAGCGAACAAGCCCTTTTATGTCATGATCTTGAAAGCTTAAGGAAGATTGGAAGCAAGCTTCTAGAGGAAATTGCTAAGTATCGTGCTGCATACCATTTGATCTGGGCGAGTAAGCCAGAGAATCGAAGCCAGAAAAGTATTTTTCCAATTTTGCAGAATTTTTTTGTCGATGCTGAAGAAAGGCTAAAAGAAGCTGGCTATACGCTTCAATCGAAAATCACCTACGAGTGGTTTTCCCTTTCTGATAAAGAGTGGGATGCTGTGAATAAAATCCTTAGCCACGGTATCAGCAACTCGGTTGATCATGGATTTATTTTCAGTAGTCAAATTGGGGAGGATGTGAAACTTGCAGAGATAGAGGTTCGACTTTGGACAGAGGGTGATAGGGCTTTCTTGGAGCTTTCTGATCGTGGTGGCGGGATTCATTGGCAAGCACTTGAGAGGAAAGCTGAGAATCTAGGCCTTCAAAGTCCGAGTCGTGAAGAGCTGACTCGTTTGATTCTTTCAGATCAAACCACATCTATGGAGGCAGCGACGCTGACTAGTGGCCGTGGAGTGGGTTTGGCTGTTGTGGCTGAGGCTGCCAATGCTCTGGATGCTCGCCTGAGTTTCACGGATCGTGAGGACTCACAGCCCGGAAGTGTTCTAAGAGTTTCATGGAATCGAGATTACATTCTGAAACAAGCCGGATAGTAAGATTTTGGGAATTAGCCTTACTCCTAGTCACTTTGGGTCACAAAGTTGTGATTGCTTGACTTCAAAGAGAGACAATTTGGATGCCAAATTTCTCAATAATGATAGCATCCTATATCTTTTACACTCCTGTCCTTTTTTCTTTACCGATAGGATGATTAGGAATCAGTAACGATCAATTAAGGCCTATTCATGGGAATGTTTCGAAACCTTGTCCTTGCTACATTGAGTGGTATTTTTCTTGAAAGCTGCTCAGGACAAGAGTCTTCAATGAGCAGCGATTCTTCCATTAGTTCGTCGCAGGCAGACGCTGAAGTTGTGAGCAAAGATTTAACTAGCGATAACAGTCTAGAGAATGCTATCGCTGAGGATGAATCGAAAGCCGAAGGCGAAAGTGCCCTTGCGGTGGAGCCGGTGATGGTTGGGGGAGCATTCCTCAACTGTCAGGTGACAAGTTCCTTGCAATGCCGCTTGGATACCAAGGATGAAGAGAATATTGAGATTCCTACAGACTTCAAAGTGAGTTTCTATGGCGATGATATACCGCTGAGTTTTCAAGAGTTAGCTGAAGGCAACTATCGTTGGTCTATCGACATGGCTGATCTCAATATCTTCAAACTTAAGCTCGTCTTGGCGACAGGGCGTACCGAATACACCTATGAGACTTTCCTTGAGGCCAATCCTATTCATGTAGGTGATGGTACCAACCAACAACAAGGATGCAGTACTAATATCGCAAGAAATGCGATGTCTGTCGGTAACAGCTACAGTCGGGACATCGAAATCTCAGTGACTCAGAACTATCGATTAAAGATCTTCTCTCTATGTGGAGTTGCAAGGGCTAACGATTCGTTCATCGCCTTTCGATCGAATCTAGACGATAGTATCGTGGGGATGCAGTTTCTAGAGATTAGCCGTCGCGGTCCCCGCGACTATGTTTTAGAGTTTGACCAATTACCAGCTGGTTCCTATACGCTAGATGTTGTGGCTGGTGATGATATTGATATAGATGACCTCTTCTTCAATGGGATCGTTTTTTCGCAGGTTGCCAAATAGGCTTGTAGCTCAACGAAATTCAGTAAATTTATCTTCGACTGATGGGTGAATTCTAGGATGAAGCCCGTACCTCCCATTAAGTATTTAAATATATCTTTATAAAATTTATGTTATCTTTACATTTGGGCGGTTCTCGCTTACCATCAATTTACATTTTTCAAAGCAAATAGCAGAAATTAGGGAATCAGCATGAAGACCTTGGTCCTTGCTCATACTCATGACATACCCCTGCCTCCGGCGCCATCCCGTGAGCAACAAGCAGCGGTGAAAGCTTATCGTCACGATCAAACTCAGATCGAAGTTGACCTACTTTATCCTATAAACTCAACAGGGGCAGAGCAGAAAAAAATTAAGGCGGAGCTGTTTTTCTACGTTCCAAATTCCTTGGGAGAACTTTCCAAGGTCTGTGATAAATCTCAATTCTATCGCGGTATCACCAATTACTTTCGCTTTAAATCACCCGACTTGAAGCGACTCAATATCAACATTTTATCAGATCTTAAAGACTATCTGCGCGTGGCTAAGCAAGTAGCACTGAGTTCTGATGAAGTGAGCCGCTATAGCAAAGAGGTCAGACTTTTTGCCAGTGGTTTGAATCGCATGCTTAAGGATATCCAGCAAAACTTAGGGAATCATCATGATTCTCAGCTCCTCGATGAGTTACTGGGTCTCCAAGCTGATGTTACCTGGTTTCGTGATCACATAGTGGATCCACTGAGGCAAGCCAGGCTTTGGTTACCCAAGGATCTTAGAAAGATCGTTTTGCTTTGTGATGAATATATTTCAAACCGTATCCACTATAGCTTATCTCAGGAGTTTAAAACTCTTAAATCAATGGCTGGAGAACGATCGAAACTTTCGCGTTCCATGCTGGAGATTCTGAAGTCTGAAGCTGATTATCGAAAGTCGATGAATAAGGTTTTTTTTCTAGGGGGTGATGAACCATCGGATCGTGAATACTTATCTTATCGGGATAGTCTGCTAAAGAAACATGTGTCGCGACCACTGTATATTGAATCAAATCGGCGTGCTCAAGGCAGCGTATACCGTAACATGGTCGCAGCCTTTGGTGCTGCTCTAGCAGCATGCTGGACCACAGTTATGGAGTTAAAAGTCTATAGGGAGTCTCTAGGGGAAGATATTGGACTCGAATTTTTTATGGTCGTTGCCATAGGTATTCTTATTTACGTTTTCAAGGACCGAATTAAGGACTTGAGTAAGGAATACTTCAATGAGAAGCTGAAAAAACACCTTCCTGATTACAAATCTGACTTGACTCATCCAGATCTTCGTTCACGAGGCAATCGCTTAGGGTTCTATGAGGAGTGTCTCAGATACATCAAAAGTGATCGAGTTCCAGATGATATCAAATTTGTCCGCAAACTTAAGGGCAGGCGGGATATTGAGTCTCACCATCTTGAGTCGGTGATTCACTATGAGAAGAAAATCTGTCTCGAACAAAAGTTGATCTGTGAGGCGTGGCCTGATGCACATTCAATCAAGGAAGTATTTCGATTCAATCTTCATGATCTATTGAGGAATCTAGCCGACCCTCTCAAAAACCTTACTGTGTTTGACGTAGAAGATGGGCCAGTAGATCTTGGAGTGCCAAGAAACTACCACATTAATATGGTTATTCGAGTCAGTACTGACGAAGATATGAACATTCTGCACTACCGTGCGGTAATCAATAAAACTGGTATCCTCAGATTGGAAGAGGTCGTGTCATTTGGTGAAATCCAAGTCGATCATGACTGGTGGGAGGTAGTGAGTAACTTATGAATATCCATCATTTTATGAATATAGCGGCTGGTTTCGGTATTCTGCTTTTCAGCCTACGATACTTCACTAGCTTGATTGAGCGTGGCAACCGAGCGACTTTGAGTCGCTACATGGTGCAGCTAGCTCCCAGCAATTTTAGAGCTTTACTTTTAGGAATCGGATTTACGGTTTTGGTACAAGCCAGTAGCGTCACAATTATTTGTGCTATGAGTTTGGTTACGGCTGGCTTACTTAGTTTGAATCGCGGTATCATGATGACTCTGGGAGCCACCATTGGCACTACGATAAAGGGTTTAGTACTGTTCGGCAGTCTTGGTCAAGTGAGTGCTTGCTTTGTTTTCTTTGGAACCTTGGCAAGCTTTTATTGGCGTTTGAGCCCTAAAAGAGTTCTAGCCGATAGCAGTATTATCATTGGAATTACAATTTTTGGCTTATCACTGGTAAAAAACTCGTTGGGTGCTCTAGGCGAGGATATGCTGCTTAGCCATTTGCAGCATCAGGAAGGTAGTTTTGGAGTCGGTGGAGTGCTTTTAGGGATTGGCTCAGGAGCATTGCTTAGTGTCATGCTGCAATCTTCAAGTGCTATTTTGATGACGTCACTGGATATGGTGCATAATGGTAGTATGTTAAGTCCAAGCGCAGTGAGTTTGATCTTAGGTGCCAATATTGGAACCACATCAACTGCACTTCTTCTTTCCCTATCTTCATCCCAGAATGGTAAGCGAATTGCATTGGCCCATGTGATCGTAAAAGTCATCGGGGTGAGTATGTGTGTGCTGTTTTTTAAAACTTTTATGACAATCAGTCACCTGGGGGCGCAGTTGGTGCCAGGACTAGAAAGTCGAGGCGCCGACTTGGTTTCGACTAGCAATACCTTATTCAATGTGATTAATGCGGGAGTTTGGTGGCTATTTCTGCCTCTATTAGTGCGCTTGTTGGAAAAGCTCATTCCTCATCAAAAAGAAAGTATCTCGCCGATCGTATCTTCGGAGTTACAAAAAGTATTGATCAAGCTGCCAGAACACGCGTTTAAGGAGCTGCGGAAGGAGCTTTATCGCAACCTTCAAGTGATTCGAGATCTCAGAATGAAGCTCCGTCATGGGCGAAGGGATTGGCGGGAAAGCTTGAATGAAACTTTTAAGAGTCGACAGGATATTGTGAAGATGACCTTGAATCGCCTTCTCAAGGCTCACAGATATGATAAGGTTGTCAATGCTCAGGCGATTCGTCTGCTTAACCTGCTAGCCGAAATCGAGATCTGCTACGAGATCGTAGCGAGGTTTGCTAAGCAGATGGACGAGTTTGAAGATTTAAGCAACGATCGATCGCTGATCCTTGTGAATCAGTTTCAAGAAGAGTGCGATGCAGCACTGGAAAGGCTTCATGAGCAACTACAATCATCAGAATATGGTGATGAATCAGTTGTTCAGCAGGAAGCAGATCCAAGGTTTCAAGAGCTAGAGAAACGAGTTTTCAGCAGCGTAGGATTCCTCAAACAGATCCAAGGTTAGCTCATGCGATTTTTTTTAGGGAGGTATGAACGAGACGATAGTAGAGTGTTTGTGCTCCATCATCGTTTCGGACCTTGAGATTTCCCGACAGGCATACGCTGTTAAAACTTTCTTGCTCGCTTGATGAAAGTGATTGATAAACTTCAGATTGAAGGATAATGGAGTGGCCGGTAGCTTTTGCGAAGATCTTTTTTCTCATGGCTTCGTAGCGAGTCGCAAGAACAATACCACGTCCAAAAAGGTCATACTCCTTAGTTCCCGTCTTAGGGTAGTATCCCTGTAGTTCGCCCTTAGCAATGCCGACACCACAGTAGACAGGTTCATTAAACCCATAGTGAACAACGTGATCCTCTAAGTTTTCAATAAATCTATAACTCAATTTGAGTGCTAGATCAGAGTTAGATTCCTCGGTGGGGTTCGCGAGGGGGTAACCTATAGAACACAGAAAGCCATCACCTAGCTCCTTAATGCGGTAACCGTTGGAGGCCATGGCCTTACTGTCGTAATTTTCGGATAAGATGTCGAGACAGTCGTGGATAGACGCTTCTAAGAACTCTTTTAACCGGGGGTGATGAAGCCGTGATGATCCGACAATATCAAAGGCAATCACTACACCTTCTTGTTTTTGGGTTGGCATTGTTTCCTCAAGATTCATGCCGCCGCGAATCATTTCGATTTGATGAGGAAATATAATCTTACTAAGCTGTTGGTAGCTGTGAATGAGACGTTCAGATTCCTCCCGTAGTTTGACCATCCTTCGCTTCTCAAGGCGACCCGATGCCAGTGAGAGCATGCCAATGAAGAAGATGCTTGCATAAGGAGTAAGATAGCCTGAAAATTGGTGAAAGAATATCCCTCTGGTAGTATCAATAGCTCCGGCAAGGATTTGAACACCGACGCCGAACAAGATATAGCTTGCCCCCTTCTCTCTGTACTTTGCAGCGCGAGCTAGATAAGGCAGAGTTATCACTCCTATGCTAGAGAGCATGATTTGGTTCAAGTAGAGCAAGCTTGAGAAAAACTTGGGGCTGAAGAGTAGGGGGATAAAAAGGGGAATGGTAGCAAACAATGTGGCCCAGATAAGCGGCCGACATTTCCATGAAAGATATGCAATACAAAACCAAGCAGTGGCGTAGTAATGAAGAAAGGCGCTGCCATATTCGATTCTCATCGCCAAATCATAGCTGACGTTTAACACTCTCTCCAAGCTGCGTTCATCGACGAAAGACTTGCGAACAGATAAAGCAAGGGAGGCGACCGTTAGACTCAAATCAATAGGTGTTCGACTGAGAAACCACCGTCCTAAGTAGAAAAGAAAAAAGCCTATAGGCGTAAATGTAAGAAGTGCATCCATGGTTTGGGAGCTAAAGCGATCTTCAGCGAGAGCTTGCTCGTGCCCAATCAGGATGGGGCGTATGGTGCCTCCACGGGCGTGGTGGTAGCTCGAAACATAGGCAGATATTTCTAGGTTTGGGGAATATGGTATCGAGACAAACTTGGCATTCCGACCTGGGATTTCGGTCTCGACGCTTGTGCCAGGCGTGCCAAAGGCAGCCACTATTCGCCCGTTAACTTCATATCGAACTGCAGAGATTTGAAGAGGAAAGTGGAGGCCAACGGTTTCGTTAGCATGCAAGGCTGGTAGGGTGACACGTAAGGTGTACTTGCCGTAGCCGTAGTTTTCGGGCCAAGTCTTGGGCCAAGATAGAAAAACAGTGTTGTTCGGGTCGTTACGAATTTGAAATTGCCACTCCCCAACAAGTGGAAGGGATCGAAATTTATCCCGAGAAACATGACTGAGGTCAAGAGTGCCTTTGCGGGCGAGATTTGTATTCATGCGGCAAGACATGACGCTAAGTGCCATGCTGATCATGAGCAATTTTGCAACAATGGGCAGCGCAGGAGCCATAGCCATTCCAAAAGTCGGTGAAGTCTCTTTTCGAATCGGATAAATCAAGAAAAACCTTAGATATCCTGTGCTTTGCAGGAATCATTGCCAAGATTAAGAAAAGATCTTGATTTTGAGTATAGGCGCAAAATACGATGATTTTGATTTCAAAATGAATCACTTAGACCCGAGAGGAATCGATGTATCATAATATAGTAGTTTTAACGGGGGCGGGAATCTCGGCGGAGTCTGGTATCAAGACATTCCGCGATGCCGACGGCCTTTGGGAAAATCATCCCATTGAGGAAGTTGCTAGCCCTGAAGGCTTTGCTGCCAACCCAAGCCTTGTCTATGATTTTTACAATCAACGACGCAGACAACTGCTAGATCCAGCGATCGAGCCCAACGCAGCTCACGTGGCACTTGCCGACTTGGAAGCTGATACACAAGTAACCATTATTACCCAAAATGTTGATAACCTCCATGAGCGAGCTGGATCGAGCCGAGTTTGGCATATGCATGGTGAGCTCATGAAGGCTAAGTGCCGGAGTTCAGGGAGGAGTCTGGAAATAAGTACAGATTTTGATGAGAAGACAGTGTGCACTTGTTGCCAAAAAACGGGAACATTGCGGCCTGATATTGTCTGGTTTGGAGAGATTCCTTACTATCTCGATCAAATTCAAGATATTTTAGCTCGGTGTGACCTATTTGTTTCTATTGGTACCTCCGGGCAGGTTTATCCTGCCGCTGGTTTTGTGAGGGCACTGGAACCAAAAGTCCCGAAAATAGAGATCAATACAGATGCGACTGCCATTAGCCATAGCTTCAATCGACATTTTGTGGGGCCGGCTTCGACAGCAGTCCAGGAGTTTATCCAAGTCCTAAAATCCGATCAGCTATAGAATACTAGGCAAGAGGCTTGTGAAGACAGATGTCGTAACAGGTTTCCCCTCGTTTGAGATACTTGGCTTCAAAGTGAGTGCGGCTTCGCCAGTCCGGGTGTGAGTCAAGGCTGATTGCCTTCACGTTTGGCACTGGAAAGTTCCAAACTCGCTCGAAGTGCTCCAAAGCCTCTTCCTTATACCAGGATTCATTGGTGACAATGGTGATGCTACCGCCCGGTTTGAGACAGTTCCAAAGGAAGCCCATGAAGGGCATTCCATGCCAGCGCTTGTTTAATTGCGACGGCTTTGGGTTTGGATTGGGATACATGAGCAGAAAGCGATCAACACTTTCTTTGCGCCCATATTTGCCAATAAAAGAAATTGCGTTGGCGTGAATCGGATACAGGTTGGGGAGCTTGTGCTGTGCCGCCCGCCTGGCGAACTTATCAAATTTCTCACGAGTGTGTTCGATCGCAATGAGTTGGCGATTAGGGTTCCCTTGGCAGTAGAGGATGGGGTGCAGTCCTACCCCACAGCCGATTTCAATGTCGATCGCGTTATCTGCCGAAATATCTGGAAAAGGTGGAGTATTATCAGGTATATAGGGTTTAAATGGTCTCATGTAGTGGTTCCTGGGACGTAGGACAAAATAGGGTCTGGAGAGCGGGTATAGCATAGTTGGCATGTTAGACAAATCCTAAAGTTAGCGCTATGTTCTTCTGACTTGATCAACCCACTGTGCTCCTCGATTGCGCCTCTGGCGTAAGTCTGATATCAAAACGTGGTCAGGAAACGATCCACAGGAGCACTCAAAAGTTGGATTCCTCTAATACGCAAAGGTCTAGTTCTAAGATTCAATTAATGGTGATTTGGCAGAGCCTAGTTGTGAAAACCTATCGCAGTTTTTTCTACCAACTTGCCCAGAAGCCTAGTTTGGAACTCGGCCTAGTCGCGCCTGAGACATTTACCGAACTGGGCTTTCAAAACATTCCTTGTGAGCCGTTTGATAACAAGCCTCGGGTGAAATCCTTTTCCCTTAGGTCGAAGGTCTATCACACGCAAGCAGTACTGTTTCGTCGCCTGCATCGAGCTTTCCAAGACTTCTTTAACAGGGATCACACGAAGGTGATTTTTTGCCTAGCAGAACCTTACTCGATTACAGCCTTTGTCGTCTGGCTTAAGGCTAGATTGTTATATGGGAAGAAGTTTCACCTAATTTTATTTAGCCTGCAGAACATCAAGAAGGATTTCCCCAAGCCACTGCAATGGATTCAAATGATCATGTTCAAACGCTCTTCCGCAGTTGCGATATTAGGCCCTGAGCAGGAAGACGTGATTCGTGCGCAAGGCTATAAAGGTAAGACATTCGATTTTCCACTTTGGTTTGATAGCGATAAATTTCAGCCGTTAAGCAAAGGGGAGGCTTGTCGACAGTTATCTAGCACCATTCCTGCAAGGATTCGCCAAGATACAATCAAAATCGCCTACGTGGGGGCCTTAGTAGAGCAAAAGGGGGTCCTTGATATCTTAGCCTGTCTGCGGGATTTACAGGGCGAGCTTCAGGGGCAGGTTGACTTCTTGTTCATCGGAAAAGGCGAGCTAGAAGCTGAAGTGCAGAGCGCTATTAAAAAGTTTAACCAGGACCACGAGTGGGTCCACTATCTAGGATTCTTGGCGCATGGCGATATGGGGGCTCTTTTAAACTTTGCTGATGTCCTCCTGGTTCCAAGCCGTACGAAATCTCATTGGAAGGAACAGTTTGGGCGAGTCATTGTCGAGGCTCAAGCCTGTGGCTGTCTTGTGATTGGGTCTGATTCGGGTCACATCCCTCACCTAATCGATGATGCCTACTGCTTTCCAGAAGGAGATAGCAAAGCCATGGGTGTTTGCATACAGAGAGCGCTTTCTAGCATTCGAAGTAACGCTTCTTTGATTCGCCAGGCGCAAGTCGAACGGGGTTCTGCCTACTCTGACCGAGCGCTTGCTGACCGATTCTACAAGGAATTAGAAACGATTATACAACCGCGATAGGGTTGTGGAGGAGCCAGCTTGCGATGGGGATGGTTCGAGCAGCAAGCTGGAGTGAAGGAGGATAGCCCCACGACCCGGTGGGACGTAGGGAGTACTGAGAGTGCTTTCTCTAAACGGCATTCTCGGCTGACTCAGTTTCAGTCGTCGACTAATTCCAACAGAACTCGCCAGATACCCACGTAGTGTGGGGGCACACCTCTAGATCTGAACTGAGGCTATCTAAGAACTCCCTGGGGTGGCTCGACTGAAGCAGAACTTGGTCGGCACCTAAGGCTCTTAAGTGTTCACTCAGATCCAATGAATGAGCAGATGTTGTGACGATGATCTTCGCAGATCGTTTCACATTTGCAAGCTTTGTTAGAGTCTCTTGGATTTTGTCAAGGTCATCTAAAAAGTCTACAATGATAAGGTCGAAACGATTGTAACAAGCAAGCTCGTAAGCTTCCTGGACGTCGTTGCTGACCAATGGGTAGATTCCTTTGTAGTAAAGGCTTCGACAATGGCTTTGGGCTGAAATTTGCTGGTCATAGACCAATAACACCTTTTTCATAGCATCCCCTCTAAACTTATAACGTGCTACCCTATTGATCGGCAAGATTTGGCAAAAACTTAAATAGAAAGAAAAAGTCTAGTGAGGGTCTTGTCTTAGATTTAGGCTTTTCTAGCAAAATATTGTACTATCTCAGGCGGTTTTAGCTTATGTATGCTAACCCTACAAAACAGAAAGGAATTTTTTGGCATGAGATATTTAGGCTTCGCGACACTTGTTTTTCTCATGGGATCTTGGCTAGTTGCCAGAGATCAACCAATTCCCTGGGAGCAACTATACAAGAAGGACGGGATCGAAGTGTTTAGAGCCAAGCTGTCTGGGTCTAAATTTGTTGCGTTTCGCGGCACCGCCACGATTAGTACAACTCCAGACTTGATCGTTGACGTCTTCAAAGATGCTCCCCGCTGGAAGGAGTGGACTGATTTATTATTGTCCGGCAAGATTTTGGAGCCAAGAAAAGCAAATCATCTGATTTTCTATCAGGCGTTTGATAGCCCACCCTTCATTCGTGATCGCGATGCCGTTTACGATGTTCACTTTAAGAAGGACCCGTCCTCGGGGATTGTAACTGTGGTTGGCAAGTCTAGGGAGTACCCACAGGCACCAGAGACGGTGGGTGTACGGATGGATATTGATTTTTCCCGATGGACTCTAACCCCCAAAGACGGCAAAACATATGTAGAGTTGGAAATGCACGCCGATCCAGGAGGCTGGATTCCTTCATGGGTTGTGAATATGGTACAGCGAGACTATGCTTACGATCTCTTGTTCGCATTGCGACGGCAGGCCCACAAAATCCTTCGAGAACGCAACCTTAACTAGGTATAGAAACCCTCTATTTAAAGGGTTTTGTATGATACATGCTCATGAGAGCCCAACTAACGAGTTTCTTCAGGGCGCTTGCTTAAAGTATATTGAGGGTGAACTCCAAGGGCCTTGGAAAGTTCAGATAGGTTTGATCGAAGCAGCTGGACTAAGTCTTTACTTTGAACTCCTGAGTCCAAAGTAAACGAAGAAATTTGGAGCTTTGCTTCTAGAAATTTTTGCAGCTCCTCATTAGGGGCTTTGTCCCAAATGATCGGGCTGCCTTTGTATGGACTTAGTATTTTAGCTAGCAAGTCCTTGTGATCGATATTTAATGGCACCAAAGGATCGATATACTGGTTGACGAAGTCAAGATCGTAATGTTGGCTAATGTAGGCAAACGTTGTTTGAGCAGCCATGATTTTGTACCGACTTGAAAACTGAGCTAAACGTCGGTATTGAGCATCCAACTCATCGAGTTCCAGATATAAGGTTTCCGCGGCTCTCTCGATGGAACGGTCATAAACTATTTTCAAAATAGCTCTTTCAATTGCAATGGCTTGTAGCTTGGCAAACCTAGGGCTAAGCCAAACGTAAGGATTATATCCACTTTGGGTGCTTTGCCCATGAGTTCGATCAATAACATGGATATCGCTGATCAGCCATTGACTGCGAAAAACTTCTGCGGTTTTAACCAACTTCGCCTTATCAATGTTTAAGTTCCTATACCAGGGCTCAAAGTCTGCGCCGTTTAGTAGGATCAAATCGGCCTTTTCCATTCGGCTTGTCGCGGTTGATCCTGGCTCCCAAGTTCTAGAATGAGATTTTGAAAGGGGAGTTACATGAACAAAGGTTCCTCCAATCCGTTTAGCGATGTAGAGAAGAGGGCCGTTCGAAGCGATGATCTGAACGGTTTTGGTAGTACCCCTGCTCGGTGTTGAGTGGAACCACAAGCAAGCTACTAAGAGAATAATCACTTTTTTCATAACGTGAATCCCATGAGATGCAAGGTGGTGGATGTCACCCCCCATGTTATCAAAAAGCAACAAATACCTGCAAGAAATGCCAGCAGAAGCAACTCCTGAGCTAGAAAGATTCCTACATCTTTCTTACTAAAACCAATTGCTCGCATTTTGATAAATTCGTAGCGCCGAAGACGGTAGACGAGATAGGCAATCACAGCAAGGCTGACAATGACGAGTCCTAAAACCGTGGACATCAACCATTTGCTCAGATTCATAAACCCCTGATTCTCACGATTAAAATCATCTATGAAAAGATCTGGCTGAATGACTTGAATGTCGTCAAAATCTTGAAGTTTCTCCCACAGAAAAGATCGCTCTTTCTGACTCAAACCACCAATCAAAATTGACGTCAAAGGCTTCGGAGTAGTGTCTGCAGCGTGAATCAGATGGGTATATGGCCGTTGGAAGTTATCCTCAAGCTCATAAGCGGTTTCCAAGTCGGTTAGCAAAACTCGATCCAGGGGGCTCATAGAGGGGCTTAAGAGCCCAACGACCCTCAGCTTATGGCTGGGGAGACCTTGCCGATGACCAAGGGAAGTTTTGGAGCCCACTTTGGCCTTCAACGATGACGCAAGGTCAGAGCCGAGGACAATATCTCCTGGCTTATCAAACACCCTACCCCGTACTGGAGAGAGTTGGAATAGCTGAAAGTAACGTTGGTTTGTCCCAATAATCAGAGTTCTGTCGAGACGTGTAATATAAACTGGTACTGCTTTAGGTAATCTATCCAGTAGCGTTTCCACTTGAGCGAAGTCGAATGATTGTGGTGGCCTGTCCAGTAGCAGTAGGTTCGTTGCAATGGATGCTAGAGAACTGCCTTCGGGAGCTATCATGAGCTGAGCTTGTTGAAGCCTGAGGTCCAAGAGCTTATGGAAGTAGCTTGAAATTCTGATCGCACTCAAAGGTAAGGCTCCGGCGATGGCGATGCTCAGTACGAAGAAACTATAGAATGCCCAGTAATACCGGAAACGTTTAAAAATCAGCGACATGGTTTCAGTTCCTTAAGTTCGATCTGGTACACATGATCCAACATGGAAAGGTCGCTATAGTCGTGAGTGGAGATTATCAGGCTGGTACTGCGATCACGGCAAATATTGATGAGTGATTCAAGAGTTTTTTCTCGCATGTCAGGATCTAAGTGAGACATGGGTTCATCAGCGAGTACTATGCGGCGCTCAAGGCAAAGAGATCGACAGATCGCCACCCGCTGCTGCTCACCTTTCGAGAGTGATGAAGGATAATTCCGTTGCAGACCGTCCATAGAGAAGTACTGAAGTAGATGGCGAGCAAGGTTAACGCGAGGTTTTTTGTGAGAGAAGTGTCTGGGAACAAGGATATTATCTTCGATATTCAGATATTGCAGTAGATTTGGTTCACTACCTACTTTAGCCATATGACTTCGGCAGTATTCTGTTCGAATATTGAGTGGAAGTTCATAAATGCTTTGACCCCCTATAACAACGTCTCCGCTTTTAGGCGGTTTTTGCCCAGCTAAGCACCTGAGCAAGCTTGTTTTTCCGGAACCACTTGCACCGATAATTCCAACGACCTGTCTTGTAGTAATACGCAGGTAATCGATGGAAAGAATGCTCTGACCTTGACCCGTATCAATTTTTAAGTCGCGAATTTCAATCATGGCCCTACCCCCAAACGCATGGGTTCGTTAAGTTCCCATTCTTGTATGGAAAAGTCACTCCATGGCAGGTAGTCCGAGCCTATAATTCTGAGCCCCTGTTCTGTTTCTGCGACCTGATAATTAACCGAGAAAAAGAGATGACGATCGTATTCGTGCTTGTTGTGAACCAAAGTAGCATCCATGCTCCACTCCACATTAATTTCATCGGGAGACAGAAAGGGAATTGCAACGGAATGGTATTCAATTCGCTTGATGAAAAGTTCTAAACTGTTTTGATTGCGATAGCGGATCTGCTGGGTTAATGCTCTAAAATGGCGGTCTAACTCTAAGCCGTGAAAAATTTTGTCTAGATTTTGATACAGAGTTTCAGAGCTAGAAATATTTAAACTGCTCAGCAGCCTATGGTGGAGATCTTGGAATGATACCGATCTTCGATAGTTGCTTATCCCTAAGGTTAGTGATGTAACGACGAGGAGTGATAGTGGGATGAGATATTTCATAGGAAACTCCCTGGATCGTAGCAAAATTGAGTTTTGCTATCCTAACCTCAAAGGGAGTAAGCATCAAATGAATCCAGTCTAAAAGACGAATTCACCCTTTACATGAAGGTAGATTGCGCCATATCTTGGTTCTAATTACCTAGCTTTTATGTTTTACATACTGTTAGCCGGATCGAGACCTCGTTTTTTCTCTTCCTGTAATCTTAGAAATGGAAAGAGCCAGTTACCGACATCTTGATTCCACTTTGGAGAAGAAATTAGGTCAGGATAGTTGTACTTGGGAATCTCTATATATTGATGTTTTCCGGGACTGAGTTCTTCTAGTAAAGCAAAGGCGTCCTTCTGAGACGACTTAAACAACCTATCATCCTTGCCAGCAATAAAGAGGGTCGGAATACCTGATTTTACGAAGTCCTCCACCGGGTTTTTCGGTAGTGAGCTAAGATAGTCCTGTTTTCTGTTATGAAATCGACAAATATGGCCCGTACGAATCATGCGCTCCAGGTGGCTTTGGTAAGAGCGTGGGAGGCAGCTTGATGATAGGCCTGGAATCCACTGAAACGATTTCGAAATTGACGAGGTCTTCCGCCAGGCAGGAGAGATATTGGGGATGAAAGAGATCCCAAGAGAAATATATGAGCTAATACTTCTAAACAAAATGTTGTTGCACGCTAGGAGGCTGGCGAAGTTGCTGAAGCCAGGAGATATAAGATGTTGATGCTCATAGCTAAGAGATCCAAGGTCCTCCATGATAATCGGAATATCGTAGGCAGCGACGTGATCAAAGGTTTCGATGGAGTGGGATTTGCCCCGCAACCTCGTCAATCGAGAATCGGCAATGACTAGGTCATATCCTTGATCAAGCACTGCTTGACTTAAGGGTGCCATGGCGCCTGAAGTATAATCTTCGAAATTTTGGTAAATATCGGGCATTAGAATGATGCAAGAGCGAGCCTTGAAGTCTCGTTGGAGTCGCGTGAGAGTCACGAGCGAGCCATCATTTGCTCTAATTTTCCACTGGGTGTGCTTGGCGAAGACTCTTAGGTGTGACGAAGACTTCGTTGTAGTTTGATATTGGAACCCTCTAGCAAATCTCTGACTAAATTGAACCAAGCGCTTGGTGTTAGGTATATCTGGGGAGTCGAATCGCTTCCTTGGCAAGGGTTCCATGTATTTAGGGGCTTCACCAGCTGAATAGTTTTGAATGTAGTCCATTGATCGTTCTGTTAGTGCTGAGATAGTAAGAAGAGGGTTTGTTCCTATTGAGGTTGGGATGATTGAGCCATCGCAGACGTACAGCCCTTTGTGAATGCCTCCCTGTGGATCAAAGGTCTCGCATCGATGATTCACAACTCCAGTTTCGTGGGATTCTCCCATGGCACAACCTCCCAAGGGATGAACGGAGATCGGGCGATTGAGTCCAAGGCCATTGTAATCGACGAAGATTCCACCTAAGTCTTGCTGAAACTTATTAAATTCTCTATGAATCTCTTTGTACCAAGGGCTTCGATTAAGCCCAGGCCACGACAGATCAAGGCGTTTGCGAAGCAGGTCATTGGTACCCGAATAGTCGGGAAGAAAAACTTGTCCTTGTTGGCGATCCTGACCGACCCCCAACAGGGCTAGTGAGTTATCAATTGCCCCTTGGTAGGATCCTTTGATGAGTGATCTAGCAATGGGGGCAAGTGACTTTATCTTGAGATCTCCTGGAGATTGTCCAAACTTAAAACTGCTAATGGTGACAGCCCAAGGGAGAAGTGGCGAAAGTACTCCAGGGATACTTGAATCCTCGATGACAAATCCTCCTTGGTGGGGCTGCTGCTTAGAACTCAGGCTCCGATAGTCGAGCATATTCGTGATTGTTGGCCCTACTTGAGGACGATAGCGATTGCTTTTCATAGCCTTAAAGACCTTATGGAAAGCGCTAGATTTTCGTCGTTCCTCCCCCTGGTAATCGTCTTTCCTATGTTGAGATTTACGTCTTTTTTCTGGCGAACTTTGACGATTGAAGCCGATGGGATGAGCACTTTTATCTGTGTTGTAGATCCAGCCGATGGTGCCGCCATTGAGTGAGAAACTTTTACCCAAAGTGGAAGATAATTGAATTCCTCCAAGCTCGCGGCTGCGAAGCAATATTTCAGGGCTTCCTAGTGCACCAGCTGCCAAAATCAATTGCCGACAACGAACTACCTGTAAGTTTTCTTGCCTCTTTGAAGCTTTGGAGGAACTATGATTCCAGTAGTAGACTTGATAGTCATGGTTATCCAACTTTTCAATGTGAGATACCTCGATACCAGTGAAGATGCGCGCCCCAAAACTCTTAGCCATGGGTAGATAATTCTTATCAAGGCTGTTCTTTGCTCCATAGTTACATCCTGAGCAACAGTTACCACAGGAGATGCAAGGGCTCTGCTTCACACCAAATTTGTTGTAGCAGGACCCATCGAAGTTGATCGCTAAGGGCGGGTCTGTCAGAGGGATCTGGTGCTTTTGCGAAAACTCACGAAATAGCCTTCTTTTGGCGAGGGGCTTCTCGCCACTTTCTGGGAATGGTTTAGCAGCTAGAACACTGCTTACAACATGGAAATAGCGATTCATTTGCTGTGGTTTACGACGGATAGCCTCAGGCCAAGACGAGTGACTAAAGATACCAGGGTCAGGAGGAGCAACCACATTGGCGTTTATAAGAGATGTTCCACCCAGACCACAACCGACAACGACCGCAGCATCATCAAATGTCCGAAAATCAAATAGGCCACTAGGGTTTCTTGGGGCTAAGAAGTGATTGACTTGAAATTCACGAAGAGCCTTTAGACTTGAATCTGGAAAATCACCTGATTTAAATTCCCGTCCCCTTTCCAATATAGCTACTGGATAGCCTTTAGATGCAAGCCTGGCAGCTGAAATAGCGCCTCCATAACCAGACCCAATGACTATGGTATCCTGAAATTTTGGTATAGAGTTTTGGTCAGATAAAGTTTGGTTTCGGGAGGCCATAGGTTGTGCATATATTTCATAACAATTCCTAACAAATCCGGCTAAGAATTGAGATATACATGATGCAGCAACCCGTGAGTCACTACAATTAGTAGTCATAGATCGCAGATGATGGATTAATCCCATGGCTGATACCGATGCCTGGCCTTCAAAAAGGGACTCGGTTGTTTTGCTTCTTGGTGTGCATTTTCTGATATGAAGCATTAATGTTGTGGTTTCATACCAGATCTTGAGTGGGTTTAAGCCCCTCAGAAGCTTTCGTCCGTCGATAGTTAGCAAGCCATGCATTGGTGACTTAACTACTAATGAGTAGGTCATCTCACGCTCAACATCCTCAAGCATTGAATTGGTAAATAGCGAAACCATGCCGTCTTCAATGAGCGATATGCCACCCAAGGCATCAGATTCGACCCAGCCATTGATTGTTCCCGAAACGTGACCGTCACGAAGCAAGGATGGGGGGTCTTGAAGTGAGAGTTCCATCGTCAAAATAATTTTGTGGTTAGGTTGATCATCCTTCAATTCGAAATTTTTTTGCTTCTGGCTTGGATATATAACGCCGCTCATGGTTTCTTGAAAATTCAGGGTTTTTGTCATTGTCTAAGCCCTTGCATGGATGGTGAGGGTATTTTTTGAGGCTTCCACCCTGTTTTTCGTAAGAGCTCTTGGTGCGATGAAGGAAGTGCTAGGAAAATATGTCACTCCACGGAATTGCCTAGCTTTCAGATTAAGTGTGTGCTGTGAAGAACCGACTCCCTGTTTAAGGAGGTGCTAGATGCTTCGAGTGTTATCAGTTTTGGTGGCAGTTTCAGGGTTTTCCTGTAAAAATTCATCTGATCCTACGACAAGTGAGGATTTAGCGACCGCTGTATCGTTGAGTTGCCAAACGGTCCAAGGCGATCGACTCTTACTTTGTCAAGACTTCAGTGGGCAGTCAGACGCTGATATTGCATCATTACAGTCTCGTTGCGAATCGAGTGATGACCGACGATGGGTCAGTGAATCTTGCCCTCCGGAAAATCAACTTGGTACCTGCTCTTTGTCAACTTATGAGACAGGGCTGAGTCAGGACCCAGGGCAAATCTACTATGGGCCTTTGTTCGATATTGCAACTGCCCAAGGAATGTGTGCGGGTCAAGGTGATAGTAACTTCACCCCGGTGGGCAGCTAGGAGTTAGACATGGATGTCAGAACATTAATAGAGACACAAGAAAAAAGCCTAAGCAATTGGACTGTTGAACCTGAGCAGCACGCCTCCGATGCTTTAAATATCTTAGCGAAAAAAGGGGCTAATGCCGTCCTAGTCGTTAAGGATTCGGTCTTGAAGGGGGTAATCACAAAGCATGACTTTGTGGAGCGTTTCCTGATCAAGGGCGAGGCTATGACGGATAAAACTAGAGCCCTACACCTAATGTCACCAAACCCTACCACAATCTCCCCAAGCTGTTCACTTGAAAAAGCTTTGAAGGTATTTACCAAGAATCGCTATCATTGCTTACCAGTGGTCGAAAATCAGAGGTTGTTAGGTTTTATCTCTTTAGAAGAGGTCGTTGATGCAATCATTCATGCTCACGACAGTTTGCTAGGATACTCTCTTGATCAGCAACCAACGCCCCATCTTCAGCTTGCAGATGATGCTGAGGATAGTATTTATGCCTCGCTAGTAGATAAAGTCACAAATTTAACGCAAGATTTTTATGGTGATTTAGTGGGGCAAGTGAAAAGTGAGTTAGAGCAAATCAAAATGATCTATGAAGAAGGCCCACTAAACCTATCTCACCTCAAGATTCTATTTTGTGGTGAGTCGAGTAAATCATTGCGGATTACCCGTATGGCTCTTCAAAGCACTGGAGGCACGATAGACTATGCTGAAACAGTTGACAAAGGCGAGAAGTATATCTACGAAGGGAATTATCAAATTGTTATACTAGATAAGCGAATGATCAAATTGTCTGCTATTGCCCGCGATAAGAATCCCAACACGAAGATTGTCTTGCTAACTGCAGAGTCACCCGATGAATATATACCGCGTCTAGCCCCCTATCCCTACGTCAACAATATTGTGTCTCTTAGTAAGTCTGATTATAAGTTCACGCTCAAAGGAGTGCTGAGCACCATTAAAAAGATCACCACTGGAGATATCTTTGGAATAGAGAAGTACTTAGAATCAGGAACCAAAATCTACAAGGAAACAATTGAAGGAAGCGATCACAGGCTGTCAGCCATAGACCATATGAAAGATTATTTCAGAGATGTTGGCTTAACTAAGGCACTCACAACCAGAATTTCAATGGTTGCCGAAGAGCTTCTACTCAACGCTATCTACGATGCGCCTGTGGATCAAGATGGAGAAGCTTTGTACAACACTCTCGACCGCCGGGTGGCAGTAAAACTTCGCCCTGAACAGATGGCACATTTCACCTACGGTTGTGATGGTTCCTACGTGGGTGTCGCTGCAATTGATCCGTTTGGCTCCATAAAGAAAAATACAGTTTTCAAGTACCTTGAAAGCTGTTACTCAGATCAAGCTGGATCTGTCGATACCACTAAGGGTGGAGCAGGACGGGGCCTCTATATGATCGTAGAAGGAGCAGACCTTGTTGTCTTCAACGTCAGGCCTGGATTTCGGACTGAGGTCGCCGCTTTTTTCGCAATTGATCGTCACGAGGCCAAGCGTATAGGGCGTTCGTCTTTCCACTATTTCGTCGACGCAGCGTAGATTTTATTTTGTGTATTCCTAGGGACTTAGACCTTCTACAATCGGGATGCTTGAGGTCCTACAATAAATACCCCAATTAACCTATGGATTGTAAACGGTAAATCAGTTTTCCTTTGAAATCATTTTTCGGATGCCGAAACTATTAATACTACAGCAATTACAAAAAAGTGACCCCTTGAGGAGATTGAAAGTCATGAACAATGATATGGCTCTAAACGCCACTGACTCGCGTGCGTGCCCAGAGAAAGTGAAATTCAAGAACTTGCTTTACTTCAGTATACTAATTCCAGTTGTTATGTCGGTGATTGCTCCTTATTTGAAGTTTTAGACTCAGAGTAAGAAATACCTTAGAAGACATTTTTCTGGCTGTGCAGCCAGTCAAGCGCTAGCTCTCCGAGCTGGCGCTTTTGTTTTTTAGGTGGCTGAAGTGAGTTCTATGCACAGCAGGCTTAGTTGAGTTGAGATCGATTTAGAGGAGTGGCAGAGAGCTGATCAAGGTAGAGGCCTTCTTGATCGTCAATTGTGATGGCAGACGAACCATCCTTGAAGACAATATATGTAAATGGATTTCCTTTCAAGTAGCCGTGGACCAAGGCTCGCCCATTATCAAGGCTCAAAAACTCGTGGGCTTCCAGGCCTGTTAGAGGGTGAACTTGATAGCTCTCTTGTGGCTTTACTATATGACTTACCCAAGAGGTCTTCTGCTGGCCATTAACAAGAATTGTTGATTCGTCCCAACTGAATGCTTGGTGCACGAAAACATCATGAGGCTCTTTAAAACGTGTCGAAGACCGGAGACGTTCAATTCGGTCTTGGGGTATAAATTGGGCTCTCGCGCTCGGATCAGAATGATTTTGACTTAAGGTAAGCTGTTGGCAAACCTGGGTGTCAGTGGCTGTGATGAGAGTCTGGTCCTTGAGCTTCAGAAGGTGGACACCTTCGACTTTGCCAAGGCGAATCAGCGAGGACAGTTCGGGCGATTGGATCATGGTCACCGGTAGCTTTTTTTTGCCTTTTAGGTTGATCGCAACCAATGTCCCCTTGTGGGAACAGCGTTGAAGGGCTTGGATATGGCCTTTTTGATCGACTCTAAAGCCAAAGCTGAGGTCACAAGTTGGGTCGGTGGCCAACTTCCTTAAGGTCATGGTTTCTAGCTTGAGTTGCCATAGAATCTGATCTGCTAGAAAAATGATCTGCCCTTGATAAAAGCGAACTTGTTCAATGTGTTTGATATTTAACATGGTTAGCACCGGATTGAGGCGCAGCTCTTGGTCCGTCTGGTCTCCGGCAAGGACCTTTCGTCTAATTAAATCAAGTCCATAAATACTATCCTTGCTCTTGATCAAAACCACATGGTCCAACTCGCTTTCATAACTGATCTTGCGTCGTGATAAGGGCTGGATCGTCCCACTCTCGTTATTGAACGAAACCAGGTCTCCATCTCCCGTAATGGCCACAAGCTCCTTTTTAAAGCCATGGTTCGGGCCAAATAGGTTTCTTGCATAGTCCTGATCTTTGAAGTCATATTGCAAACGAATGTGGGGTACTATCGTGATCCGGTCCATGTTTTGGCGAACTCGATAGACATTGTGTCCGTCAAAGAACAGATTGTTATGATCGTCAAGGCTGTGGCCAAAACCTCGCTCAAGGATGTCTTCAATGACTGGAATCTGTGCATAGTTCGAGATCGTAGCTAAATCACCCTGTTGACCAATCGCGAAAATATGATGGTCCCCTTGATGGAACTTTGCGCCACTCTGCGAGAGAGCCGGGATCGTGCTGCGAGTCACTCGCTTGCCTTGGGTGAAAAAGATCTTCCACATTTGGGCAGGAGGAAAACATTGGTTGTATGAATAGGACTTTGGTGACTGATAGTTCGTATCAAGGGTGAAATGATGACCCATAAGTAGTTGGCTTCCCGATTCGATGAAGTAATGACTTTTTTCTATTTTGGGCCATGGTTCTGAGCTAGCGATAAAAATCTTGCCATCTTCCTGAATTGCGAAGTCCTGCCAAGTGTCTGAGCCGACTTCAAATATAGGTTTCGACGAAAGGTCTACCGTTTTCAGCTTATTCTCATGAGCCACTTCAAGCGAGATAAGGCCGTCTTTTAAGTCGATTTTGGAAACCTTTTGATCAGATACGATACTGACTTCCTTTCCATTCCAGTGGATAACGGTTGCCGTAACAAGATTCTTGCTGTCGTCGATTAGGTTGAGTAAACCCTGGATCAGGAATCCAGAAGGCCCGGGAATGATGTTTTGGATCTTGCAGTTAACACAGTTTGGTAGAGAGAGTCTGACGATTCGCCCACTTTTATGAATACCGACCAAATCACCGAAGCTCGCCTCTGGATCTGATTTACCAATGGCCACTGCCAGCAAATCTTTCCAGGAAATGGGCTTAGCTTGCATCGAGAGAGTGTTGGTTACGTCTTGCTGAAGAGTAACCGCTTCGTTCTGCTCGGAATGTTGCTTTTTGGTGCATGATGATTCTGTGAGACACAGAATGCCCAGGCCTAGAATGGCTATGGCGAGTCTCATCTTGTCCCCTCAGTCATAGTCGCTTGAGCAAGCCTGCGGGCCGACATGGTGGAGGCTGGCTTGCTGAAGAGAAATATTGCTAAATATGATGGTATCACAGGGCAGCTTGACGCTCTATCCTAGGGATTGATCGTTGCTATATCAGGCCGCTTCTTCGGAACCGTTAATATCGAGAATCGAATAGACGATTTCGCAGAACTCTTCGTGTTCTAAGGTCGATTCGAATTGAATCTTATAGATATAGTCCTCTTGAGTTTCGGAGCTATCTAGAATCTTAAGTGTGTCTTTTACAAAGCTTGGAAGCGGCTTTTCTAAGTGAAACTCATAAGTCATAAGTCTATCCCCTGTGTGTAACCCATCTAAAGCCAATATCGAGAACTCTCAGAAAATACTTTAAAAAAAACTAGGTGCGCGAATTCCCTGAAAAACCGTCGTTTAAAGGTGTTTGAAGTATTTTTAAGGTACTAAAACCAATGAGAATTCAGTGTTTGTTTGGGTGACGATAAAGAGACCTTAGCAATCTATATGTCTGGTAATTATTGATAGGAGCTCTCTAAAGAAGATTACCTATACGAAATGAGTTAGCCTCCTTTACTCTAGATTTATCGGATCCCCACCCTTTTGAGTCATCGTAGGCTGGGTTCGAGCCCGCCCTAGGAATCTGGTCTGACTTGTTTATTCAGGCTCGCGTATTTTTCTTTAAAAATGATGGGATTGAACGGTATAATTTATCAAAAACCGGGAGTGTTTGCCTATGCGTACCTTGGTCTTAAACGCCAGCTACGAACCGATTGATGTGGTTACTTGGCAGCGAGCAATAACTCTGGTGATGAAAGAGAAGGCTGAGATGATCTCGTCTCATGTGACAAAGGTTCGTTCGGTCTCAAGATCCTTTTCAGCACCCAAGGTCATTCGCCTCAAGCGCTATATCAGCGTTATCAAGAGCCTTCATCAAGGGGCTCCTTACTCACGAATCAATGTTTTTAAACGAGATCGATTTCAATGTCAGTATTGCGCAAAGCAGCTCAACGCCAAAAGTGCAACTATCGATCATGTAGTGCCGCAGTCCAAGGGTGGCGGCGACACCTGGGAAAATACGGTATGCTGTTGT
This sequence comes from Pseudobacteriovorax antillogorgiicola, assembly GCF_900177345.1. Classification (NCBI taxonomy): domain Bacteria; kingdom Pseudomonadati; phylum Bdellovibrionota; class Oligoflexia; order Oligoflexales; family Pseudobacteriovoracaceae; genus Pseudobacteriovorax; species Pseudobacteriovorax antillogorgiicola. The sequence goes on along the minus strand of NZ_FWZT01000011.1, from coordinate 57,784 downwards.
GAACAGTGCAATCGTAAAAAAGGCAATCATACGCTGGACCAAGCCAAGATGGTCTTGATAGCGAAACCGAAGCGACCAAGTGCATTCACATACATTCTGAATCAGCTTGAAGAATTCGGCCTCAATGAGCTTTTTGGAGCGGCCCACTCTTAGGGTTGAGCAGCTGTGCCGCATAAATTCTCAAGTTTGCGGATTTTTCTGACCGTGGTACACCATGATATCGCTAAACGATTGATATGGAGTAGCCTTGAAATATTTACATGCAATGGTCCGAGTCCGAAATATCGAGGAATCTCTTGCCTTTTACTGTGACCATCTCGGCTTGAAAGAAACCAGACGGTATGAAAGCGAGCAGGGGCGCTTCACTTTGATCTACCTTGCGACTGAAGATGGCGAACCAGAAGTCGAATTGACTTATAATTGGGACTCTACGGAAGATTATGGTGATGCAAGAAACTTTGGTCATCTTGCGTTTGCTGTCGATGATATCTACGAAAGTTGCGATCGATTGCAAAAAGCCGGTGTTACGATTCTTAGGCCGCCACGGGATGGGCGCATGGCATTTGTAAAGTCCCCAGATGATATTTCCATCGAATTGCTTCAAAAAGGTGGGAGCTTGGAGCCAAAGGAGCCTTGGGCTTCTATGGAAAGCACAGGATCCTGGTAGTCTCACTTATAGAAACGGTTATTGCTCTTCGTAGAGTAGATTTTTCAAGTGTTTCATAGAGAATATATGGGGTTTTATGGGGCCGTCTAGCTGAAGATCAAGATACTCAATCCGGGACCTGTAATTTTTAAACTGATAACTTGTCATCTCCAAAACTGTTGGGACCATCTTTCCATTGATCTCGACAGGTTTGGAATAAACTAGTTTCTTGGAAATTCTCCCTCGCTCATTAAAATAGATCTTCTCTAAGGGGCTAAGTGTTTCCTGATCGACTTCAAATACAATCTTGTCCCACACAATGGGGGTGATCATTTTTGGTGTAAGTGTGAGACGAAGTGTGGTTTCCATCTGACGCATATTGACGTTATATTCTTCTGACAACCTATTTATTTTCATAAAGTCGTCGCGGCTAAATTCTGATTGCAAGAATCGCCTGAGGGCTCCAGCTCTCGACATTTGGCTAACGCGATCCTCTTTAGGGTTGTAGAACCACATCTCTTTGCCTACTTTCAGAATGGCGCGGCCCCGGTAGTCAAGAGGTGAATTGATGCGGACGAAAGCATTGTTTCGCCCTCTTGAGTACCACTCTAGGTTGTAACTCCATTGAAAATCAGGGCGAAACACATATAGTCTGATCTTGGAACTTGCTGTTTCTGAAAGGTAGAGGCTATCAATACGGTCCAGTATAGCAACGGCGTCTTCATTGACCGGCTCTTGGGCCATCAATAGTGGCTCAAGGAATAGGGTTAAGAAGATTGCCGCATGTTTCATGAGAACCTCGCGCTAGGGTGCAAATTGATCCTTTTACGAGTTCTTCGGAATTGAGCTGCTAAACTCTAGTACTTTTTCGATCTATCTCGCTGACGGAAATTGACAGAATCAAATTTGAAAAATGAAAACAGGCCCATAAGGAGAGTAAAATGGAACTAGCTAGCTTTGGTGGAGGATGCTTCTGGTGTATGGAACCTCCCTTTCTAAGGATTGATGGTGTCATCTCATCGGTGCCAGGTTACATGGGGGGCGAGGTGCCAAATCCTAGTTACGAGCAAGTGTGTAGCGGGAGTACCGGCCATGTGGAGATTGTCCAAGTTGCGTTTGAGCCCCCTTGCACCTATGAAGACCTTCTCGAAGTTTTCTGGCGAAATGTAGACCCAACTGATGACGGAGGGCAGTTTGCTGATCGGGGCAACCAATACCGGCCTGTAATTTTTTTCCATAATGACGTTCAGCAGCAGCTCGCTGAAAAAAGTAGGAATAGGATGGCAGACCGTGGCCTCTTTAAGGAGCCCATTCGAGTTGCAATTGAACCGGCAAGTGCTTTTTACAAGGCGGAGGAATATCACTGCAATTACGCTGAGAAAAATCCGCTCCACTACCAGAATTACAAGGTTGGCTCTGGTAGGCATGCTTTTTTAAAGCAGCATTGGGATGATAAAAGTTCTTAAAAAATAACGATACGAAATAGTCCTTTGGCCGTATTCTCCCTTCCAAATCTTACGTATAGCAAATAATATTTTTTTTGAACGTTTTAAGGTATCGATAATATTAATGTAATATAGAAGGTTTAGTGTTAATAAGATTTCTTTGCCCTGATTCCGATGAATTAAGTAGAAACTCGGACAATACAATGGGCTTGGAAAACAATGAAACTAAGATCCTTTCTGGTGCTTACTGTGGTGGCGTGCCTGTGTTGGGCTTATCTCTCGGTTTATCAGCTTCACGCTCTGAGGCAGATCATTCTTTCTGAGCAGACGACTCACGTGATACAAGCTTTAAGCAACCCCAATCCAAATTTAAAAACTCCATTCATGGAGCATTTCTCACTTAGTGAAAAGGTCTCTGAGCGAACATTGAATCCACAACTGGCAAAGGGAATCGATGCTTTAAAGAAGCTTGGGGGCACGCAAGATCCTCAGGTCAAGACCCTTAAGGTTGGTGAACATACATGGATCGTTGGGGTGTCCCGTCGAACGGATCAGGTTATTTTGATCAATCTTTCCAGAATCGAGTCAGAGCGGGCTCTCAATATGTGGATGGAGAACCTTGCGATTCTTGCCATTGTAATTTTAGGCATCTGGATGCTGATAAAGCTTCTAAGTTCGTATATGATGGGTGAATTTCAGGCCCTAAGAGATTCGTTGATAGCTCTTGCCGAGGGCAAGGATAACGTCAGCTTTCAGTCTCGCTCCGCTGAGACTAAGCAGATGGCCATGGCATTTAATCATATTGCTCTTCGATCGAGCCAGATGCAGCAGGCTAAGAACTTTCAAAACGATCGCGAACAAATGAAAACAAACCAATTGAAGTCGGATAATCAGTACTTGAACTCTATCGTTCGACTGGTGCACGAAGGCCTGCTGGTCATTGATGAGTCCTTAACGATCCAAGAGGGTGTTTCTGATCGTGCGAAAATTTTGCTCAAACAAAAAGATCTCAAAGGGCAAGCTTTCATCGAAGTTCTCTCAGAGGTTGTGACATCACCAGGTCATGAACTAGAGAAGCTCAAAGGCTGCCTGATGACGGCATTCAATCTATTTCTGCCAGAACAGTTTGGCGACATCATGAAATCGTCCCCCCGCCATTTACCGGTCTCGTTTGGGGACCATAACGGACTCTATGAGTTTAATTATGCCCCTTACATTGAGGGTGATAAGGTTAAAAAAATTATCGTAACTTTTCGGAGTGAAGCGGGTGAGCAAGCTCTAAGAAATGTGGAAATTTTTGGAGCAAGGCAGACTGTTGAGGGCCTTGTTCAGATTCATGATCATCTTGCGGATCCCTGGAAAAAGCAATCTCTTCTCGGCTATGCTGACGAGCATGCTATGAGTATGGCTAAGGCTATCGCTCATGTGAAAGGTGGTTATCAGCTAGACGAGACGTTCCGAATCTTGCACACGGTGAAAGGTGCTTCACGATCCTTGGGTCTTGATTTTATGGATCAACTCTGTCATGAGTCTGAGTCGATTCTTGAAAAGAGCCGACAAGGTGATATATTAACAGACGAAGACACAATGCTCGTGAAATCATACCTTTGCTCAATGCAAAAAGCCCTTGAAGCCATCCGTGACTTTCTTCAGCAAACTGCTGCCGCAGACTCTCAAGGCGAAGAAAATTCGTGGTCCTACAAATGGAACGGATTTACCCAAGAAGTCTCCTGCTCCATGACGCAGATAGCAGATGAACTGGGTAAAGAGATTAACATTGATTGGGTCTCGAAGCCCGGGAAGATGAACGAAACCGATTTTCGTTTTATGAAGAACAATATCTTACATATTTTAAGAAATGCCTTGGACCATGGTATCGAGAGTCCTACGGAACGCTCGTCTAAAAATAAATCGATTCAAGGTGATATTTCTGTCAAAGTTGAGTTTTCAGGTGGTGAATGGGAAGTTATCGTATCAGATGATGGTCGAGGGATCGACAAGGAAAGTCTTTGGAAAAAGGCTGTCAGCAAAGGTTTGCAAGTCAAACACTTCAATCGCTGGTCCAACGACGATATTCTCGACTTGATCTGCCATCCAGGATTCTCTTCACGTGACACAGTAGACCATCTCTCCGGGCGTGGTGTGGGAATGGATGCAGTTGCATGTGATGCGCGACAGGTAGGGGGAAAGTTTCATCTGATGAAGACTAGTGCAAGGGGCACCACATTTAAACTTCAGTGGCCAGAACGAGGCTCAGTTTCTGAAGTGAGTACCCTATCTGCATAGGGCATATGGTTTCCAAACTTAAAACTAAAAGATTTTTGAGTAGCCTACTGAGGTAGGCTTGGAGGCACTAGGTCTTGTGATCTGGTTTGTGCTTCCCGATACTCTGCGGCGATTCTCATGAGATCATGCTTTTGGCGACTTCGATAGAATTTATAGCCTTTTTCGTCCTGCCGCTGTTGGATCTTAATTTGTTCTTCGCGAGGTAGCTGAACGATGTCTCGGCACTGATAGGAGCAGTAATTTCCAATATCGTCCTTACAGCTGCCGCATTGAATGAATAATAAGTTACATCCAGGATTCTGACAGTTTGTGTGGGTGTTGCAGGAGTTACCACATTGGTGGCAGTTTGAAATCACGTCGTCAGTTACCGATTCCCCAAGCCGATCATCAAAGACAAAATTTTTGCCGATGAAGTTGCTCTGCCTCTGCTCTTCATTGATCTGGCGGGCGTAGTCGATGATGCCACCATGAAGCTGGTTCACATCTTTGAAGCCCTTGTGCTTGAAATAGGCTGACGCCTTCTCACAACGGATGCCACCCGTGCAATAGAGGAGGATCTTCTTGTCTTCCTGACCATGCAAATATTCCTCTACCTCGGGAAGTGCTTCGCGAAAGGTTTGGGCCTTGGGCAAGTAAGCCTTCTTAAAGTGACCTACTTCGCACTCATAATGATTTCGCATATCCACGACGATAGTTTCGTCTTGCTCAAGGGCGTGATCGAACTCATCAGCACTCAAGTGACGACCGACATCGGTGACGTCAAACGTTTCGTCGTTAAGCCCGTCAGCGACAATTTTTTCCCGAACCTTGATGATGAGCTTCTTAAAAGGCAGAGCTGACTCTTCAAGTGCCACTTTAAACGGGACTTTAGGAAAAATACTGTGCACGTGATTTTGAAAATCTGCAAAATTTTCGTTTGGTACACTCAGCTGGGCGTTAATTCCTTCGCTGCTGACATAGATGCGGCCAATAATTCCTAGGGCCGACCAAGTGCTAAAAAGCTCTTCGCGGAGGCTATGAGGTTCCGAAATATTTTTGTATTGGTAGAACGAGATCGTTCTAAGATCCTGAAATGACATGACTAAATTTCCTTTCGACGGTCCAAACGTCAGTTAGAGCCCATGTTTATACCGGCTTCTCTGCCCCTGATCAAGGCCATTCTTGGTGAGTTTTCTGCTTTCAGATCCTCAGAACAGGGCGTTTTTCTAGATATGGGGTAAAACAACTAACCCATCGAAAACAGTGAAGAAAGATCTAATACTTGCACTTTCTTTAACCTGGGATGTCTAAGATTTTTCATATTCAGTCCGAAACCAGTCTGAGTCCCAGAAAGTTTTATTTTGAAGTGATCTCATGAATTTTGATTATGAAAAAATCAGGCGACAGCAAGACGATGGTGGGAGCCATTGGGCTTCCTATAGTGACTTGTTCATGGCACTCTCGTTTCTGTTTTTGCTTCTCTATGTGGTGGCAAGCTTTCGCACCGGAACAGTGAGTCATTCAGCAAAGCTAAAGCAGATTGATCTTGTTGAAGACCAAAGACGCTTGCAGGAGCAAATTCGGGTCTATGAAAGAATTTCAAAAAACTATGTCGATGAAGAAGCGACTAAGGCTGAAAAGCAGCTCTACGACGATGTCATTTCCCAGTTAGATCTTCTCGGAGATAAGAGCACTGAAAAACAAAGAGAGCTTAAGAAGCAACTGGCTGAAGAGATGCAGAAGACTGAAAAGCTAAATCGCTATCAGGAAACTATCAAGAACTTAATTACTGCTAATATGAACTCGACCAAAGATGTCAAGGTGCGGGAGAAAAAGCTATCCCAGCGTGTGAAGGAGCTAAACGAGTTAGAGTTTGCTCTCAGAAAGAAGCAACGTGAGCTTAATGTGACCGGTGAAGAACTAGATAAAACAGTGAGTAAGCTAAGAGAAACCAGCCGACGAGAGCAACAGACAAGAATCGCAGCAGCCCAGAAGGAAAAAGAACTCAAGACCCAAATTGAGTCGATTACAGAGGAAAGCAAGCAGAAGCTTGAGCAAGCGCGGCAAGAGCTGGAATCGCGGCAGATGGCTCTTCAAGAGAAAACTCAGCAACTTGAAGATGCGAAAGGCACTATAGCTGAACAGGCCCAGCGCAACCAGCAACTTATCAAACAAGTAGAAACAGCTCAGGCTCAAAGTCAGGCAAAGATCCAGCAGTTGGAGCAGGCTCACCAGTCCCTTCTTGAGGAAGAGAAGAAAAAGTACCAAGAAACACTAAAGAAAACTCAATTAACGGCCCAGGAAAAACTGCAGGCAGAAAGAGAATATCGCGCGAAGGTGGAAGCTGAGGCGCAAAAATTTAACTCAAAACTAAGTGGGCTTAAGGATGAGCTTCAGCAACGGGACCAGAAAATGACGGAGCTGAGGGACAAGCAGAGAAGCCTCGCATCGCAAAATGCGAATCTATCGAAAAGTCTGGCTTCAGCAAAAAATGAGCAAGGTAAGCTGAAAGAAGCTTTGCAAGAGAGGCAGGCTGAAGCTGTTGAAATGGCAAAGGCTCTCAAAGCTGCCGAAGCAAAGGCGAATCGTCGCAAGGAAGTAGCAAAAAAGATTGCGGAAAGCTTTCGGAACTCTGGGTTGGATGTCAGTGTTAATCCCGATAATGGCGATCTGATCTTGAACTTTGGCCAAGAATACTTTGATACTGGTAAATACTTTATCAAATCGGGAATGACAGAGGTCTTGAACCAGGCGGTTCCGATCTATGCAAAGTCCTTGTTTGAAGATACCTCGATCTCTAAGTTTATTAACTCAGTTGAGATTGTTGGATTTGCCTCTCCAACTTACAAAAATAGAGTTGTTGATCCAAATAGTTTGGATCCCCGAGATCGAACTGCGATCAACTACAATCTAGATTTGAGTTACAAGCGTGCTAGAGCGATCTTTAAGCATATCTTTAATACAAATAGAATGAATTTTGACTATCAGCAGAGACTTTTGCCTCTTGTTAAAGTCACGGGTAGAAGCTTCTTTACTCAAGAGATTCAAGGTGGTGTTGATAGCAATATGGATATGAAAAGCTTCTGTAAAAAATATGACTGTAAAAAATCACAGAATGTGATTATCAGGTTTAACTTGAAAGACTAAGGATGGACGAGACATGCAACAAGAACACCCGTTAGGATCGCTTTTTGATGCCATCGTGTTTCTGGCGAATAATCTAATCCCGATCATGATAGTCGGTTTTGGTTTGGCACTGATTTTCAGAACGCTCATCTACATCACCGTCCAGCGACAGAGCTGGTTCGTTCGAGAGCTAGAAAAAAGGGTCTATCGTGTCCTATCTCATCTGAGGCACGATGAGGAAGTATCATTTTTTACGATCCTTAAAGATACAATGCAGAAAACCTACCACGAAATCTTCGAGCTGCGTCGTAAGTATGGTCGTCGTCACCCCGATCAAATCATGACTTTAAATGACAGGATATTTATGGTTCAGGAAGGAACAGCGCGAATTATCCTAGATTTTTTGCGACAGGCACGCTACTTAGAGCCCCAGCATGATCACCCGAAGTTTCTCGAAATTACCAAAGCAGTTTTCGAACACAACCCAATCTTTGGGCGACTATTCGGTTATCTTCCTGTGAATCTCATCAATAGCTTTCTAAACATTTTACCAGGACTTTTCGTAATCGGAGGAATTTTTGGGACTTTCCTTGGTATCATGGAAGGCTTGCCAGCTCTCGGTGGTATGGATGTTACAGACTCGGTTGCGAGCAAGGCTGTGATGGATAACTTCTTGAGTAAAATATCCTTTGCCATGAATACCTCGATCGTTGGTATCTTGTTATCCGTCCTGATGACGGTAGCAAATACCTTGCTGTCTCCTGATAACATCTACTACTCAGTGATCAACCGCTTCACCAACACCATTGAAATCGTCTGGAACAAGGCTGCTCATAATGTTATTAGCCATCACGACGCTGCCTTCGTTGAAGCGAGAGATCGCCTCGATATGGAAGCTGGTGAAGCCCTTCGCTTTGTAGAGCAGTTCAAACGCGATCAATTCTTACTTAACAATGCTCGATTCTTCCCTGAGTACTTTCAGGATCACGACGAAGAGGGGGAGCAGGGGGAACACCCTGTTCACGCCGATGGCGATAACCCCGACGACGGGCACCAAGCCTCGTAGACTATTGACGAGCATCGGGGGAGTGTTTTCGTGCCGTTTTTTCCTTGCGGATTTTCTTGTCTCTAAGTGATTTCTAACGCCGATACAAAAGTATCTTCAGGTACAACTATTAAAGGGGGCAAACCCTATGATACTTATAGAAGTAAGGGTTCATGGGGTATCTATGTAGCAATAGATGGCGACGATTTCATTGCTTGCTATGGAAAGGAGTCTTCCTGAAAGTAGTTGTGGCTTGAGGTGTGCATGCTGCAAGCCCTTAGTTTGACTGAAGACCTATGAGGCTTGTACCTTAACCTGCTCATCCGCAGGCTTAATTTGTTTGTAGCGGGATCGAGCGGGAATTTGATTGAGGATACCATGTAATCCGATGGTAAAGGAATCAGTCTCATCTATATCGGACTCGTCGCGATGGTCATCATCCTGGAAGAGTCGTTTGATGTCCTTACCTTGTTTTTGGGCTTGTTCTAGCTTCTTTAGCAGTATAGCTGCCTTTTTACTAGTTTTCGAGCCTCGATATCCCATCGCCGCCTTTAGTGTTTTCTCAGCTTCCTCTTCCATACCAGATTTTAGATAAGCAAGGCTTAGATTGTAGTAAACAATTCCCTGGTATTCAGAAACACTTTCTGGAATCGAGCGGATAAGGGTTCGATAGATTTTAAATCCCGTATCAAACTCTTGATCTTTGATTTTCTTAACAGCTTGGCTATTGATAGCGGCGATAATATCAATGATGTTGCCCGCATTTTGAAGAAGTTCTTCAGCGTGCTCGTTATGACCCTCAAAAACGGCAATTTGGGTCTTTGCAGATATGAACTCAGGGTGCCCTGGATCTTGACTTTCAACTCCTTCCAATAGCTCCTTTGCTCGCTCTGGCTCCCCGTGTTGGTATAGCAATAAAGCCAGTCTAGTACTCACCTCGACATTGAGCGGTGAATCTTTGTGAGCAATCTCAAGAAGCTTGATTGCTGAGGATAGGTCTTGCAAGTGCTGGAAGCATGACGAAAGTAAAATCTTCTTATCTAGATTAGGCAGGATGTGACTGTCAGTTTCCTTAGCAGGGATTTTGATCCCTTTCATGAGTAGGTCTTTTGCCTTCTGGTAATCACGCCTCTGAAAGTGGTAGTAGCTTTCAATATAAAACTTTCGTTTTGGATCAATGGTTTTATCGCTTAGAAATTTACCCCTCAGAAACTGAATATAGGGATTATCTCCATCGCGAAGAAGTTGTTCAATCTTAATTTCTTGGGTTTTGGGTTCCGTCGGATTTCTGTGTTGCTCAATCACGTAAGTGAGGGCCATCAAAAAGTTATGCTGCCGGACTGGCTTCTTGATCAATTGTAAAACCCGCATATCTGTGATGAGCTGGTAGTCTCTGGCAGGTACCGATGAAATCAGAAGTAGAAAAGGAATTCTCGTTCCAAATTTCCCCCGCACTCGCTGCAAGAATTGTTCGCTGTTGAGATCTTTTGATTTACGGGTCCATTCGGTGATTATAATATCTGGACGAGGTCCGTGTTGCAACGCATTCCAAGCTTCTTGGAAATTCGGAAAGCGGAAGAATTTGGTGAGACCAATGCCTGCAAAGCCTTCGAGGATCTTACTATACTCGGTATCATCTGCCTCAATGACAAACGCAGAGTCGATATGGTTTTTGGCCGCCGTTGATGGGTTGGTCTGTGTCGCTTGAGGGTAGTTCTTGGTTAAGCGTTCAATGCCTTCGTAGGTATCTGGTGAATTAATCTGTTTAACCTTATCTAAAATTATCCGGCCTTGATGGAATTCCCCCGCGAGTAGGTAAGCTTCGGCAAGTTTAACCAAGGTTTCTGGCTTATTTGAAAATCGATGACATAGATCTAGTTCAAGATTTATCAATGATTCCCATGATTTTTGAATCGTTAGAGCCTTCCTGAAATAGATGGCGGTAAGGAGAGCCTCCTTCAGGTCGCTCTGTAAACAATGGTTTGCTCTGAGGAGAAATCGATCCAATTGGATTCGGAACGATTCATCCGAAACCAGAATGTCTTCGGCACCAAACCAAGACAATAGACCATTTCGAAATGCACTTTCAAGAATCTTTACATCTTTGTTATAGAGCAGCACGCTTACACGAGTTTGGGCACGGGAGTTGATAATCTTTTTGAGAACCCTAAGGATATCAATTTGCTTGCCTCGTTCCGGGGGAGTGATAAGCCACTGAGTCTTTTCCCAGCCTTTTTGAGAAATGAATTCTCCTAGGGATCCCTGAACCATCACATTTTTGTAACCTTTTAGTCTAAGATTTTTTAACAGAGTTTTACGGATCTGATCTTGATCGCTGATCACAGTTATCCGACAGCTTCTGTTTACGAGGTTTTGGAGTGGTAGCTGGGCCATGTATCCTCTATTCCTGCACCATAAAATCATCCTGGGAAGCCATCAGGCTAATGAGGTCCACCGAGTGTTCAGGTAGCATTTCAAGCCCGCATCGCCTCATCTTTTCGAGACTGTTTACAGGCCTAATGCTATTTCTGCCAACGTGAATGACACGGAAATGCAAAGGACCCATGTCTTCGCTAGCGACAAAGGAAAAGCTCAAAATTTCGCCGACTGAGGGGGCTGGGTCAATGAGGAGTCCGATGCCCCGGGAGCTAATGTCAATGGGCATTACGGAAAACGGAGAGCCTTGCTTATTGCTAAATTTACCGGGAAAATTTCCATAGGCCGCGTACCGATCCTCACGGCGCTCAGCTCGAAATAGATCTGTGATCTTTTGAATAATGCTAGCCATCATGCAAGCCCCATAATTTGCACTCTGTAAGTTATCGGTAGTTCTATTCGTGTCTCATTAGGCAAAACTTGTCTGGCTGATTACGGAGTAATCAAATGGTCTTGACAAGGACTAGTACAGACTGCTTAACCCGTATTAATTCTACGCCGATTAGATCTCACAGTTGGCATCAAGGGATTATCGAGGTAAACATGGGGCGTCACTACTTATTACTCCTGGTATTAATTTGGCCTCAATTGGCAAATTCTGTGGAGTTAGAGCCGGGAATTGAAACCTACAATCTTGGTCCCGAGGCTGAGTTTCTGAGGGATGAAAGCCGAAATCTAGAGTTTACGGATGTTGTGACCCCAGAGCTTCAGACTAAGTTTCAGGCTCTATCGAAGGATACCGCGAACTTTGGCTTCAATACGTCCGCATTTTGGTTCAAGTTGCCTGTTAAAAGCAACTATACCAGGCCAACAGAATGGGTTCTGGCAGTCGAATATAGCCTTCTCGACTATGTTGACCTCTACTACTTGGATGACGACGGGACAGTCGTCAGCAAACTGGGTGGAGATCGAAGGTCGTTTGATAATAGGGATGTCAAGCACCGGTATACATACTTCAAGTTACGTTTCTCTCCTTCTGAAGGTCGGGATCTATACCTGAGAGTCCAGACTGAGGGTTCGGCAGAGATTCCACTTAAGCTAATGTCAGCTTACCAGTATGCGGCTCAGGATCATGAAAGCCAATTTGGGCAAGGTATTTTTGTTGGTTTGATGCTGATCATGGGTATGTATTACCTAATTATCGGCATCGGCGCAAAGAATCGCGAGTATCTATTTTACGCATTTTATGTTTTTGCGCTCGCAGCCTTCAAGATGACAATGAATGGTGTAACTATGGAGTACGTTTGGGGTGACTCCATCTGGTTTACCAATGCAGCTTCAGCGCTAACCACGCCTTTGGTTTTCTTTGCCGCAGGCCTGTATACTTATGTCTTCCTAGACATAAGAAAATATCGCTATTGGAACTATGCCTTCATCGTATCCCTGGCAATTCTAGGTTCTTGTGCGGCACTAAGTCTAGTCTTGCCCTACAAGTTCATCAAAGTTTACACGCTACTTGGTCTTCTTTTTGACATTGTTCTGGTGGCATCAAGTGCCTATTGCTACAGAAAAGGCTTCAAACCTGCTAAGTATTTTATGATATCTTGGTTTGCCTTGATCGCTGCCTCGGTGGTTTACGGGCTACAAAAGTTTGGTGTCCTTCCGGTCACATTCCTGTCCGTCTATAGCGTCGAGCTATCAGCGGCGTTCCAAGCACTTACTCTTGCTGTGGGGCAGACAGCAAAAATTAACGAAATCAATCGCAAGATCCGTCATGCGCAGAAGGAGGCCCTAGAAGCTCAGATTGAAACAAATCGTGTGACTGAGATGATGAAGACGAAACTTGAGAGTCTAGTCGCAGAGCGCACAGCCGATCTATGGGCAAAAAATCAAGAGATTAAGGTCATGATGGACTCCATCAAACAAGGTATTTGTACCGTTGACGACGATCTAAAGGTCAAGGGTCACTACAGCGGTTTTATGGAGACTATTCTGGGCTCGGAGTCTTTAGAAGGTAAATCACTCATGAGGATCGTGTTTGAGCCATCTCAGCTAAAGGCTGATGAACTCAGCCTCCTACAAACTAGTGTCAAAGCGATGATCGGTGAAGACATACTGAATTTCGAAGCGAATCAACATGTTCTCCCTAGTTCTGTGGAAACAAAAATAAAGGATACAAAAGTCATCTTGGAATTCGACTGGGCACCGGTAGCGAATCAAAACGACGAAGTCGGCAAGCTCCTCGTCTCGATACGGGACGTTACCGAACTGTATGCTGCTCGGGAGGAGGCCAGGAGCAAGGAAGAGGAATTGGCTAAGATTGGCAAGATTCTCAAACTAAATGGTTCAAAATTCACAGGTTACATAAAATCTTGTTTCACTTTAATTAATGACTCTAGATTTCATCTCAATTCATCAAATCCTGCTGATCACTGGACAACGGTTTTACGTAATATTCATACAATTAAGGGTAACTCTAGAACCTACGGATTCGACGAGATTACTGAAACGGTACATCGATTGGAAGACTACTTGTTTTCAGTTCCAAAAAACCAAATCTCACAAGAAGTGGTATTAAATGCATTGCAAGGACTTGGTGAGGTGGTCGATGTTCTTAACGAATACCGGGAGATTAATGACCACACCTTGGAAAGATCCGAAGCTATTGAGGCGGAAAATACCCTTTTGCGCGTGACAGACTTCCTCAAAGAATTGGCTGATGGTGGTCATCTAAGAGAATTTTACCACAGGCGAGAGGTAACTAAACTATTTGATAGGCTTAATTACTTAACCAATGATACCTTCCAGAAGGCCTTGCGGCCATTGATGGACTCGATGCCATCCTTAGCTGAGCAGTTGGGTAAACCTTGTCCTGAGGTCGTCTTTGAAGGGGAAGACTTCTTTATTAGCAAGGAAGGTGCTGAGAAGTATGAAGATATGTTCGTACATCTGATTCGAAACAGTATGGACCATGGATTTCAGGCTGAAAAACGGGGTAGGATCTTTATCCATATTGAGAAGAAGGGCGATAGAAGGTTGATCAAGTATCGAGACTCTGGCAAGGGTCTCAACCTACAGAAGCTTCGCATAAAAGCCAACGAGAGTGGTGTAGATATCGATTTGAATGACGATCAGCAAGTAGCTGAGCAAATCTTCGAGTCTGGGGTTAGCTGCTCGGAAATGGTAACTGACATTTCAGGACGAGGAGTCGGGATGGAAGCAGTTAAGTCCTTCGTATACGAGCTAGGTGGACAGGTTGATGTGGAGTTAGGTCCTGAGCTGGAAAATGGCTTCAGAGCTTTTAGTCTGATTTTTGATGTTCCCGCACCAGATATTCTTAAGATTCATGCTTCCGTAGGATGATAGGCAAAGGCGGGCACGATCTAAGCCCTCGCTAGATTTCAACTAGGAGAGGGCTTCATGAGACAATTTAATTTTTAGAACGAATCTATGCCGCAGCAAACTTCTCAAGTACTTTATCAATAGTACTCAATAGTCGATTTGGCTCAAATGGTTTAACAAACCATACGATCACGCCAGCTTCTTTGCCAGTAGCTTTTAGCTCTTTTGACGATTCTGTTGTTAGCATTCCGACTGGAACGCTACCATAGCGATCGATCTCTTTGATCTTCCGAATCATGGTAATGCCGTCTAGGCCGGGCATGTTGTAGTCGCTGATAATCAGCTGAACACCCTCAGCTTCTTCAGCCTTTTTCACGCCGTCAGTTCCATCGACAGCTTCGACTACCTCATGACCAGCTCCCTCAAGAACTTCCCGCAGTTCAGTCCTTAGGGTTTCAGAGTCGTCAGCGATTAAGATCTTAGCCATAGTTGATTCTCCATCAATCGACAGTTGTTAACGGAACGTCGAAAACAAAGGTCGTACCCTTGTTGATTTCCGATTTAATATATAGTTTGGTACAGCCCAATGCTTTCACCGCGTCGTTCACAGAGTCAAGGCCGATACCCCGACCACTGATCGTGTCGGCCTCTTTTTTTGTTGAGAAGCCAGGTAAAAGCATTAACTCTAGTATATCCTCATCGGTTTTGAGTTTGCTAGCCTGTTGCTGGGTAATGATCTCTTTTTCAATGGCGATTTTGAGGATTTTATCTTTGTCGATTCCGCGACCATCGTCAGAAACCTCAATGTGAACATGCTTTTCTCTCATATCTGCATGGAATATTATTGTACCGGTTTCGCCCTTCCCCATTTTTTTTCGTTCTGCTGGGGCTTCGACCCCGTGATCAATTGAATTATTTAGTAGATGTAAGAATATTTCTGAGAAAGTCAAAATTTCATTTTGAATGACTTGAACGCCGTCCCAATCGAATCTTAAGTCAATCTTCTTTTCTAAAGATGAGGCAGTAACATTGAGCTGCTTTTCTAGTTTGGGTTCGAGTGTGGCCAGTTCTACTTCTTCAGCAAACTGGCCTCCACCGAGCTTTTCAAGAATTTTGTCGGCATGACGACGGCCTTCGTCGTCTAGGTTAGTACGAAGTTCCTTGAGTTCGTGCAGGACTTCCATGTAGTCGACTTGCTTGATCTGTAGCCCGTGTTGTCTCCCAGAAAGTGCGAAACATAGGGATCTAAGCTCGTGCCACTCAGTTTTTAGAGAGCCAATGGTATCTGTAAGCCACTGCCGATCAACGTTCTCGTCAGAGATCGATGCGAGTAGCTTATCTTCGCAGGCATGAACATGGTGCTCCAGGTCACTAAAGCCGGCAGTTCTAGCGATGCCTTTGATCCCATGAAGGGTTCTTGCGACCTTTTCGGGCTCATAATCCTCACATTCTTTGCTGAGCCTCGGGAATAGGAGGTCGAAGTCAGAGAAGGTGACTTCCAAAAGTGATCCTGAGCAATTCTGAATTTCAAGGATCTTCTTGATCTTATTGTTTTCGATTTCTCTTTGAAGTTCGAGTGCACGTCGAGCTTCTACGACTTCAGTTCGATCTTCGAGAACGATCATGAGCTTTTCAATCTTGTTCTCGTGAACGATAGGGTGATAGGTAATTCCCAACCAGCAAGTTTTCACACCATCCGGAGTCTCGCGGGTGAACCGAACTTCTTTTGGAAAATGAAGCTTAGCCATGTCGAACCACAGAGTGTCACCACCTATGCAATCAACAACTTGCCCTGCACCAGTTTTCTCGATGCTATCGAGGGAATCCCACATAGGCTTGAAGAGTACCTCATCGAGGGGCATATCTGCGAGTTTATCCTGGCCAAGCAGATACTCAGTAAACAGTGAGTATGGCCATTCAATATTTCCTTGAGAGTCTACAGTAAAAATACCAAGGGGAATGGCAGAGAAGATTTGAGAAAGCTTCTTCTCGAACTCCTTGATCTTCGAAATATCCTTGCCAAGAACCTTGATTAACGGTCCTCGTCGCTCACTGATTTGGGTAAATAGACTGACGGTCCAAAGGTGCTCCACTTGATGGGAGTCTTTGTTGATAATCGGTAGCTCAAACTGTTGCTGCTTCAAATTGCGGTCTTTAAGGAGTGATGATATCCTCGATTTCATGATATTTCGAGTTTCTACATGAAATACGTCAAAAAGGTTTCTATTTAGGATATCCTCAGTATCAACACCCATTAGTCGAGCAGCCGCGAGGTTGCCTTTTAGAATTCGTCCGTCTAGGGACATGATGACTAGTAGGTCCGGCAACTGATCGAGAATATGTTCGGATGACGATTTACACTTTTCTAAAACTGTGATGATCTCGTGGCTTGCTCGTAGTCCTTCAGCAGCAATAATCTCAGCTTTTGCCTGTTCGTTTTGTGGATCCAATTTATAGGCGTTGCTCATAGGAAAACTCCTTCGTCGTCGTCTTCATCTACTTCCTCGTAGGAAAAACCATTAAAGTCCGACCACTGTAGTACCTCAGTAACGGAGGAGCAAATAACATCACCCTCCTCCTGACCCCATGTTAGTCGCCAAACATCGTTGATCTTGCCGTGGTCAAGCTTGTCAGAAAAAACAGCTTCATCAAAACCTCTCGTTACTAATGGAATCGAAAGTCCAGTGATAATTTTTGAGTTATTGAAGGTTGTCTTAAGCGCACCAGCCATGAGGTTGCACTGTTCTTTCATAAAGTCCATGGAAATACGTTCGAGCTTGTCTTTATCAGTCTCATTTTTCACCTTATTGCCAAGCATGATTTTGGCCGTTCGATTGCTAAAGTGAAGTTTAAGTGTGACACGCACAGACGATCCGGATATAAGGATGAATGCCATCCAGTGTCCGTAGACGAAGTCGTCTGTATTCTCTACTTCTACAATTCTCGATTCCTCTAAACGCGCGGATTTAGTCAATGTCGAGAGCACTTTGCCCCTGATCATTGTCCTGAGGTTTTCGACAGTTCGCTCACGGTCTTCAGAGGTGGTGATATCTGTTGCTTCACTCATAAACCGGTTTCCTCGCTAAACAACGAAATTTGACCAATTACGAGATGCTATCGGCAGGTCATATCAAACATTGAGCAAAAACCGATGGTACGATGTAAGCTATTCCGCTGATTTTCTTTCTGGGGAATCCAATAAGATAGCCTCTTGTCAGATACTATCTCGTTCAGGAGGCAGTTAAGCTCAGAAGAGAGCCCTTCTTTCCGGGAAATAGCAATATTCTGACGATTTCTTCCCGGTCACTGAGAGTTACGTTTTCAATTCTTAAACCAATGCGGTAAAATTGACCATCATGTCTTTGCCAACGGACTTGGGCTTCGACCAGATTTAAGTCATTTGCAACGAGTTCTTGAATGATCGATTCTTCATTGCTTACGAAGCAAAATTTGAAAAAAGATCCAGTTGTTTTCGGTTGATTTCCTACCACTTCCAAGCCATCAACCGATAAATTGCTGATTGAAAATGAGTCATCAGTTTGGAGGTCTTTGATTTCGAACTGGCTATGTTCGCAGGGCCAGCGCTTTGTTTCTCGTCGATTAAGACTATCTTTGACACAAGTGATGACCTTTTTGTTTAGGTTCGTGTCTGGTGAGACCGCATTATACTCATAAAAGGTTAAGAGGTTAGCGTGGTGGGGGAACTTCTCCTTGAGTTTGTGAAGATGCTGGAGTTTCACACCATGCTGCGCTAATGCTCGGAGTAGTTTTTCATTTAGGATAATTCCATTGATCCCACAAAGATCGGTGGACTGGTCTATCAAGGGAAAATCATCCGTAACAAGCGATTGAAAGCTTTGCTCAACGTCTCGATGAATATGGTAGTAGCCAGTATTCAGACCGATTCTTAAGAGAATGAGTGGGGCTTCTGTATCATGACCAGCGATTTCCTGAGCCAAGTAATTTTGAACATACTGTGCCCATTTAAATGCCGCATGGGTGTGCTCTAAAGGGTCTTGTGTAGTGCTAGCGTCCCAGCCAAAAAATGTGTAGAAGGTGGTGCTAATATCACCAGAATATAAGCCTCCATGGCGATTGCAAGAGTCTCGAAGAATTGCCTGAATCTGGGCCAAACGATCGAATACGGCTTCTATAGGATAACGATGAGAAATCTGACCCAACTCTATGACCTTGACGCAAGCAAGGGTCCCCCTTCCGCTATAATTAAATTTCATCAGCTCTCTCCGGATTTTAGTAATCCTCTACATTTCTGGCTTTCGGTCGTATTTTTCATAACTTAAGTCGAATTGAAACATTACCTTTTGTAAAAGGAAAAATGCTCCTTTTAGTAGTGCTTAAATGTTATCAAATTGGTCGCAAAAAAAGCAGTTGTTACCATATCTTAGGCGAGAGGCTAAAAAGGTTTTTAGGGGAGCGGATAACGCCTCCGATACCTATTCTACGTGCGATAAAAGGCAACTCGAAAAGTAGGGAGCTAACGTGTCTATCAGAAACCGTTTCAAAGTGCATAAAGCCGATCACACGCTATTTCTCCATGGGGTAATAAGCGATACGACGAACTTTAAGGTCATCGACGAGATGGTGGACGGGACCAATGAGTTCGATTGTTCGAACCTGATGAGTGCTAGTTGGAACGGTGTTATCCGGCTTGACAAGTATCTTAGAGAGCTAGACTCCCAGGTGACACTCACAAATATTCCTAATCATATTTTCAACTATCTTAGGCTAATGCCCGAGGTGAATAGAAACTACAAGCTGGACCAAGTTGAGCTAAACGTTGTTCAAGTCGATTGTCCGACACTTCGGACGAAAAATGTGTTTCTCTCAACTCAAGACCTCCAGCTCATCTCTAACGAGACTAGTCGTGCCTTTCTTCGCGTCAGTTCAAATGAAGAGATTATTGGTCGCGACAACTTTATTTGTCCAGATAAATTTGGGCAGTCCGCGACAGCCGCAGGGCCTGAAAAAGCAAAATGGTACCGTGAAAACTTGGATGAGTATAACTTCTGGTTTGACTACTGCAACTTCGCAAACACGACTGGCTTTCTCGCACTTGACCTTGTCGAATCCCTAAGCTTGACCCTCGCCAACCTTCTGAAGGAAATTGAGTTGGGCGTGCGTAGTTCTGAGGAAGCTGTCTCTTTGGTTTCTCACTGTGATAATGCTCATACTTCCGATGGTATCGATGCAATTGTGGATGAGGTGCAAAAATCCTGCGCTCAATTATCTGAGGCTATGAAGAGTGCGACAGAAAATAGTCAAAAAACTCTGCTAGAGATGCAGTTGTTAGCAGATAAAGAGGACTTTTCCGACAGATTCCCTCTTTATCAACTGATTCAAGATTTCACACAAACAACCCTGTCTCTGAAGCCAATGCTGCCTCATGTAGAGGAAATTGGTGCGAATACAGGATCTAAAATATCAAAGCTATCGATCGTAAGCACCCTCAAAACTAGGCTTGAGAAGGTCGAAGACGAGAAAGTTACTGGTGAGCTTCTAGCTCAAATCAGAGATATCTTGGAAATCATGGACCCCCTATCAGAGGATAGCTGGGAAGAAACCAAAGTAGAATTTTTGAGTCAGATCGAAAGTATAGATTCTGCCATCAGCGACGCCGTGATCTTGCTCCAGGGCTTTGACCTTCTGCGCCAAATCTTAGAACATCGATTTGCAGAAGCTGAAACGATTCAGGGCTACCTCGATCGCCAGTCGCAGGACTGGGCAGCGATCCAAATAGATGTTTTCAAGTTAGTAAACAAGTCCCTTGTAACAGATCAAGAAAAATATTCTTGCGAGTTCTTTATCCCTGATGCAGCAGAAAATGAATCAGAAAAGCACGCCCCCGGAGATGTGCTCTTGTTCTAATTTGTCAGCTCTATTGAAACGAGTCAACTTTGAAAATCCCAAGGAGGATTCAGTTTTATTTGAGCTGGATTGTTATGGGATTTTTACTTTAAGAATATTTTTCTTGGCTTCTGCTCATTCCTTACTGACTGAAATGAATTAGAAAATCTTACACTATTAGTATAACTAATATTCCCCTTAAAATTTCTCTTATGTTTGCCGAAAAGATTAGAAGATGCAATGGTTTGGGTGATCGTCATGAAGAAGGTTGCTAGTCTATCTATATTTCTCGTGGTTTGCCTATTTGGAATGGGTTTTTTCCAAATAATTGGTACGACGGGTAACGTCCTCCAGCTTTCCGCTAAGCTACGGAATGAATCTATTCAGACCAGTTACCAGGACTACGGCAGGTACCAAACGCTTCTTACCGAAGCCTATCAGAGGGCTCTTTTCTACGAAGAAGAAATTCAAAAGAAGAACCTGTCCATGGGCATGGTGGTAAATCATGATGACCACTATAATAGGATCTTGGCAGAGTGCGATAGCTTGCTGTTTTCCAGCCTACGATATGTTGCCCTGAAGAAAATGGGTCTTCATGGCGAAGCAAACGACGCATGGCAAGCGATTCTCAAGGCCAATGATCATGGAAAGTGGCATCGGCATCCTAAATGCAAACGTCGGTGGACATCCCGTGATATGATTGTCGGTCTCCTTGCAGCCTTAAGCCAAAGACCAGAGGACTCTCGGCTCTATCTTCAGGATCTCATGAGCTATGTGGATAAGACTGGCGGCTATATTGGAAGCGGCCCATTTTACGTTTCAAAGCTGAGTCCAGGTCTTGCTGAAATTATAAGGCATTTGGCCCGTCGCGAGGGAATTGCTGATAGTGCCTTACCACCAGACATCAAATACGGATTTTCAACCATTGAGTTTGATACCTTCACTGCAGGTCGTGGTTACACCTCTCACCTGAACGCACTAGTGATTTGGTTAGAAATGGAGCTGAGGGCTAAGAAGAGCCTCAACAAGGTTCGGTCTGTGACAGAGCTGTTGGATCAGCTTCTTAACCCCTTTAAAAGTCACTCGATCGAGGATCAGAGACTCATGTGGGTTTCTCATAAGCTAGTTGACCTTGATGAACGGAATCTCTTCTTCCGTTGGCTCCAGCTGCGGAGCGCCGGGGCACTGACCGAAAAATCAAAGGCACAGATGCTTGAAGAGCTGCTTTCGATGGATCAATTCCCCGCTGATCGGTTGCCACAAAACTGCGATCGAAAAGCGGACTATCTTTGGCAAAGGGATTCGATCGAATACACTCCTCACTCCGGCGAATGTACAGAGACGTTTAGTGGCGTCGACTTTCTTTGGATGGTAAGTCTCTTAACCCCTGAGTAAGACTCGAAGGGTTCACTAAGCTTAGCTTAAGCGACGCTTAGATTCTTATAGTTAATCATTTCATTATTAAGTTCGGATATTTGCTCGAGTAAGGCAAGAATTTCGTTTTCTAGCTTGGCTTTTTTCTCTTGGTCTTTGGTTCGAACTAATTGGTAACAGGCCATATGGACTTTAAAGTTTAGCATAGAGACTTTGGTGATACTCTCTTGAGTCTTGCGAAACGATAGGGCGTTTTTTACCTGATGAAGCAATAGCTGGCGAGTGATTGGTTTTTCGATGAAGTTGAAGGCACCAAGCTCGATAAAGCTGATAATATCCTCTCGTTCCGCAGCACCCGATATAAAAATAACTGGTATATCAGGCTCTATTTCTCGCAGCTTACCAATAAACTGTAGGCCGTCCATCTGGGGCATGCGAAGGTCAGATAGAACTAGGTCTGGTTTGTTTCCAGATTTAAAGAAGTCTAATCCTTCCTGGCCGTTGCCAGCAGTGATGATCTCCAGATTTATTTCTTCCAGATACATTTGGATCAATTCTCTAATATCAGGCTCGTCGTCGACAACAAGAACTCGACCAATGGCTGTGCTCTTGATCGGAGTTGGAACGATAATTTGTGGAGCAGCAAAGCTTTCGTTTTCGCTTGAATCCTCATCATCGTCAAACATTCCAAATGCTTGTGAGGGCTTTTGGACCTCACTGACTGGTGCAGAGCTGGACTCAGAGAGGAATGATTTTAGCTCCGTCTCCAGGGCCTCTGCTTTAGGGTTGAAGTAGTCGATATCATCCTGAAGATCACTAATCCAGTCTGATAGGATGTCGTTTGATTGGATGAGAGTGTTACACAGCTCAGGAGTGACATTGATTTCCCGCGATTTCAAGGCCGACAGGATGTTTTCGAGTTTGTGAGTAAAGTTGCCGAGCTGGTCAAATCCCGCGGTAAACCCGGATCCCTTAAGGGTGTGGAACAAGCGAAAAATATTGTCAATCACCGTCAGGTCTGAGTGGTTGCGTTCGAAGTCAAGAAATGCCTCCTCGGCTTGTTCAACCAGTTCTCGGGCTTCAAGGAGAAATTCTCTCTTAATTTCGATTTCAAAATCCATGATAGTCCTTTTTCCAGCGACAGTAAGAGATCGGTAGATTATTAGGGCAGTTTAATACCTAATCGTGATTCTGACGAAAGAGGACAATTGTCAAAGATAGTGACACTGCTATTTGAAACTCGATTCGCGAAATGAAAATAAATGCTGTAATATTAGAATGTTATTCCTCCGACAGGAACGATACATAGGCCTCTGATTTGCAATCGGAAAGAGGGAGGAAAATCATGTCGATCAAACGAAAAATATGGCCTTTCTTGTCACTATTAACGATCTCTTGTATGGAGTCATCTCCAAGCCTTCTCAATAATATTTATCGAGAAGACCAAAGTGGGCTTCCTAGCGGGAACGAACGTCGGCATGATGCGGATCAGAGTGAATTGTCTTGGACAGTTCGCAATGGTAGCTGTTCAGCGACGCTACTCAACCCACAATACTTATTAACAGCTGCTCATTGTAGACCCGCAGTCGGCGAACTCTATACCTCCGGGCTCGCTGTAGGAGCAGGTGAAGAGAACGATATCGAGGTCGACGAAGTTCTGGAATTGAATCAGGATCTCGATTACACCATCGCTAGGATTCGATGGCCAGCTGGAGGCCCTCGCGAAGGGCAACAATACCCCGCGTATGTTGCAACCACAGTTTCAGATCTATGGATCGACGATCGCTCGAATCAGGGTGACTTGATTTTCACTGTCGGTTTTCCAGACGACAAGCGCTCTGTATGGAAGGCCACCTATGCCCAGGGGCGCGCGAAGCGCCTTGCAGAAGGCTCACTTTACTACAATATTGGAGTCATCAACGGCAACTCTGGTGGAGGTATTATTAAGGCAGAGAATCAAATGCTGATCGCAGTTGTTAAGGGTGGTCCAAGTAAATTTGGAACCAGTGATTGGGATCGATCAAGCAAAGATCAGTCGCAAGCTTGGAATTTTGGGACCCCGGCGTGGTTGATATACGAGGCATCTCCTCTGTTGAGAAGCCTTTTTCCCGATGGAAAAAATAGATCCTATGAACAGGAATTCAAGGCCAGGTCAAAGATCTACGTCGCTGTTGATGAAGATGGAAGTGATGGCTTCTATCTAATGGCTTCAGCGTCCCTTGAAACCCAAGGTTTAAGGGCATGCTCTGGCCCGGATTGCGATCGAGTTTTGGCGTTTGAAGCTATCGATGGTCCGGCAGGTCGAACCTTCTTTAGGTCTAAGCAAAGGCTTGTTGGCAGCAGTTTTGATTTGACTCTGCAAGCTTTCAATCAAGGGGGAGAGAAAATTGGAGAGCGCCGCATAGGAGTGCAAAAATGAAGCTATTACTTTACTTCATCTTCGGAGCCAGTGTCTTAATGAGCTGTAAGATTGCAGATAATCACCAAGTCGAGGCCGATTTGAACCTAATCCAGAGCTTGGATTCTTGGAGCGGATTCTCTGATGTTCAAGGCAAAATATGGACTATCTCAGATTAGAAGTGTCTTAGAAAATTATTTAATATTAGTGCTTTATATCAATCGCTAGGGTTAGGCAGGTCTTCCCAGCCTATGTAAAGCGAGACACATGGAACTATTGCCAATAAAATCATTTATTTAGCCCTCAATCCCCTCGATATCAATCTTCGGATGGTTTTTTCCTCGAACATAGGTCTACGTTTAAGTAGCCGATAATACCATACTTTGTAGATGGCATATGTTGTGCAAACTAGCTGACACGAGAAGAGTATGAGTGTTAGCTTTTGTCTTGTTCTACAAGACGGGAAACAGAGAGACCCAAGATGGAGTCTCTCTTTTTTCTTTTCCTCTTAAAAATATATGAAGGTCTTACTTGACTTCGCGAATGCCAGGAAGGTGTTCTTTGATGTGGCGGTTAAGCTCGTTTTTACACTCAAGACTCAGCTTTCCTGAGTTCATCATGAGACAAACCTTATAGTTTTTTTGAGAGGTTTTATCCTCGGGACACTCTTTGTCAACGATTGCATCACAAGTTTTCTTTACAGCCTTGAAACTATCCTGAAGCTTTTGCCAACCTTTACGGGATGCCTCTAGCTGCTCCTTACAGGCTTTATCTTTTATTTTTTCAAATTGTTCTTGTAGGCAGTTTGTCTTTGTTTCGTTAGCAAAGGCAGAACCTTCGCCACATAAGCTCTTTTTATCCGATTCGCATTTGCTGTAGCTTTCACCATGTCCATGGTGCTTGTCTCCGTAGCCACTAGTGTAAAGACCGAGTGCAATTAAGAAAAATACCCGAATCATCGGTTCCTCCGTGGTGTTGGGTTATTGTCAAGACCATGAATCCACTCTGAGAATTGCTATAAGTTGGCCCCTGATCATCTGCTAATCGGTCGATTTTTGAAAACCATTTAGCTGAACCATTGCTCCCGTAGATAGGTCTGAGTTAATTTTAGTTGTATACTATTTACTATAGGATGAGAATGACGATCAGAAAAGAGTGAATTCGTATGACTCTAAAGGGCCTCACGTTGGTGTGGATCGCGATAACCTCATGGTTATCAATCGAATACCTAGCTGCCAATGGCTATTTTCGATTCACTGGTCTGATGCTCGATATACAATGCTTCCTATTTGATTCTTGTCGACGTTTCGATCCTCGACCTGGTAAGCCAGTGAGCTACTTTCTTGGTTGGCTCGGTTTTGGGGTGATGGCTCTAACAAATCTTTATATTATTCGCAAACGGGTCCACTCCTTACAGAAGCTTGGTAACTTGCAAGCTTGGCTTGATTGGCATATCTTCTTTGGCTTAATGGGCCCCACTCTGATTGTCTTCCACTGCAATTTTAAGGTTGGTGGGCTTGTTGCCATCAGTTTCTGGAGCATGGTCGTGAGCTTTGTGAGTGGTATTATTGGACGGTATTTTTACATCCAACTGCTGCAGCGAAAGACCGGTCTTCGCTCTACACTGGACGCTTTCGAACAAGGGTTTCATAACTACGTGCGAATCTCTAGTCGTGGCATCGGCGAGCAGGATATGGAGCGAGCGAAGGCCATTGCTTTATACCAGGCTACGGGCGGTGTTATGGGCGAATCTCTAAGACAGATGGGCTTGGTTGAATTTATTTTTCGCTCGTTTTCGGGGGACATTAACCTCATGTTCAGGCTTCCAGCAACACCGTGGGGGGGAAGTCGGCCGATACGAAAAAAATTACGGGACTGGGCATTCATCAAAAGGCGTCTAATCTTTATGCACTACTATCAGCTTCTCTTCGGATATTGGCGAACCTTTCATACTCCCTTTGCGATATTTATGTATGTTGTCGCTATCATTCACATCGTTTCCTCTCTGATATTTAAAGTAAATTAGTTGTTGCGCCGAAACACAGAGCGAAAACTAAAGTTTAGTGACGGGAAAGTCGATAATACTCGGGCTTTGTATGGGGACCGGTATGCTTAAGCTGTACTATATTTTGACAGAATATCTTTGGGTATTTGGAGTTGGATTCTTTGTCTACCTAGCCCTTCGTGGTGTCAAAAGCCGGGAAAAGCACGAAAAGGTAGCAAAAAAGAAGTGGAAAGATGCGGTTGAGAAGAAGATGGATGAGCCTATGACTCTCCATCCAGAGATCGACCCCAACCTATGCAGTGGTTGTGGAGCCTGTGTCACGGCCTGCCCTGAAGGGGAAATCCTAAAACTCATCCATCACAAGGCTAAGCTTATAGAACCTACTAAATGTGTGGGGCATGGAGCCTGTGAGGTGGCCTGCCCTCTCGATGCCATCAAACTCGTCTTCGGAACCAAGACGCGGGGGATGCAACTCCCTAGGATCAGCCCTTATTATGAGACCAATGTCGGTGGTCTTTATATCGCGGGCGAGCTTGGAGGCATGGGGCTAATCAGAAATGCCGTTAAGCAAGGCAAACTTGCTGCAGAGCATGCCTGCTCAAAAGTTTCTCCAGGTAAAGCTGAATATGATGTCCTCGTTGTTGGAGCAGGGCCAGCGGGACTTGCAGCGTCTCTGACCTGCGCAGAAAAAAAGAAAAAGTATATTTGCCTTGAGCAGAATAAATTTGGGGGGACGATCTATAACTTTCCAAAGCAGAAAGTTGTTATGTCTCACCCTCTCGAATTTCCCCTTGCGGGGATGGTAAAGTTTCCTAGAAACAAAGTCTCAAAAGAAGAAATCTTGGCTGTCTGGGGAGGACTTCGTAAGAAGTACAATTTGCAGATCAAAGAGAATGCAAAGTTTATAAATTTGAAGAAGAAAAACGGCATATTCCATGTGGAAACCAACAATGGAATCATCACGGCTAGCAAGGTGATTATGGCAATGGGAGTTCGAGGAAGTCCCCGAAAACTCGGCTTAAAGGGCGAGGAAAGTACGAAGGTAACGTACAATCTTCTCGATCCAGATCAGTATCAGAAGTGTGATATCGCAGTTGTTGGTGGGGGTAACGCGGCGGTTGAGGCCGCTCAGTACCTAGCCAAGAGTCGGCTTCAGAATAGAGTGTATCTTCTAGTTAGAGGTCCGCAACTCGATCGCTGTAACGAAGACAATCAGAACATCATCTTTGACATGGCGAAGAAAAAGAAGGTGGTGATGTGCTTTGATACAGTCGTATCCGAAATTTATGAAGATTATTTAATAGTAGATCGTCAAGGGCAAAGGCTTCGCCTTCAAAACGATTTTCTCTTTATTTTTGCTGGAGCTGAATTACCTTTCAAATTTTTGGAAAGTTTGGGGGTAGTGATAGACACCAAGTATGGCGAAGCTGTGAAAACCGGGTAGGGACCAAGTCATGAATAAGCTTCGATTCATCATAGGGAGTATGATCTTAATTAGTAGTAGCTGTGGAGTCGAGGCTCCAGAAGCAAGTGAGGATTTTAAAAGCCCTAGCGATCGCCGGGCTCACCTTACTTTTACTGAATGCAATGTTTGTCACGAGGAAACCCGTCCAGATAGGGACTCTCACACCCGCACTGGCGATTGTGTTTCGTGTCACTCATTTCCAGATTGGTCTGTGATCAGTCTCGTGAGATAGCATTGTAGAAGTCCCTAACTAGTACGGTTTTAGTGGAGCTGATACACTAGAATGTATATTAATAAGCATCGGACCTATGAACGCTGAAGTCGAAAAGATTGTCGCCGCTATCGGTGTAGCCTGCTTATCTTTGGCAACAAAGGGAATCGCAGCTGATTACACGGGGCAGGTGCGTCTTGGAGCCATCAACAGTCAAATCCGTTACTCCGAACCTATCCAGGGAGAGGAGTCAAATGATATTTCTATCATCAGCACTCGGCTTTTCCTAGAAGGTGAGGACTTGTTTTCGCGCCGCGATGGCTTCGTTTTAGACCTTCGGGATAAGTATGACTTCTTTGGGAAGGCTAACTCCGAGATTCTAAGCCTTGAATCTTCCAATGAATTTATCATCCGCCAGGCTGCTTATAAAAAACCTTGGGAAGTCAATCGAGGCTACTATACCGTAGGCCGGTTTTCGATTCCTGAGGCTGGGATCATTGCAAATGATGGTGGAGAATACGGCTATCGTCTGAACCGATCTCACCGGGTCGGGGGGTTTATTGGAATTGCGCCCGAGGATGTGGTGACTCCTGCTAGTGTCAGTCCAGACGAGCGAGGGTTTGATGGCAACCAGGGTGGTATTTATTCAGTTTATAAGCGAGAAAATGCCGGTCGCATGGATACCACCTTTATGATCAATACCTTGGCTCAGGCACCCTCATTCGAGCTCGATGATTTTGTCAATAAGGTTTACTATTACCATCAGGGTATTTTCAACCTTGGGTTCAAGCATCGGGTTTCTAGCTACGTGAATTTTGATGTTATGCCATCTGCTAGCTTACGCAGAGCTTACGTCACCCATGGATACTACTTAACGAAGTTTAGGGTTCGATCATCTTTTACCCGCATAACAGCGGAGGATTATCGGCTGAAAAAGGATATTCGTGACGATCTGGAGCCAAGTACTCTGAACGCTCTAAAATCCACCGTGACACAGCGATTCAACCGAGATTTAAACTTCACCTACGGGCTTGAGTACGCCCAGAGAGCTGCTGATGGACTAAGCCGCACAGAACTAGAAGTCGGTGCTACTTATCGTGGCATGTTGAGACGAAGGCTTAGCCTGGGCGCTTACTATGGGCAACGTGATAACTTTGAATCGGATGACAACTATATTAAGCTATCAACTCGCTATTACCAGAATTTTTATAGTCTGTCAGCCGCTTACATCATGGAAACGGAGAATTTTGATACTGGTGATACGCTGAATCCGCAGACAATTCATCTGGATTTTGCTTTCTACACATCCGATAAACTAAGAGGAAGTACATCCTATATTCTAAGCACAGCAGAGGATCGTACCGTTACGTCGTTGATGTTCTCTTTAGGGTATCAATTTGGTAAGGAATCAACTTCTCCAACGCGCAAGAGGGCTATGAGCTTTGAGGAACTTTAAGTTTATCATCGCAGCTTTACTCACAATGATGGCGAGTTCATCATTGGCCCAGAGCGATTCAAAGAAATTTGAAGGCTTGATGAACAAGCTTCTTGCGCCAGGCCCTTTGATGATCGGGCACGAAAAATTGGAGCACACGGATTGCCTCACCTGTCACGATCCAGGTGGCGGAATTCCAAATAAAGGCTGTGTTGATTGTCATAAAGGTATTGGGGTTCAACTTAGGCAGAAGAAGAGCTTTCATGGCCTGATGGGTGGTAAAGCCTGCGTTGATTGTCATAAGGACCATAAGGGTCGCGACTTCAATGCCGTCCGTTTTGACGAGAAAAATTTCGATCATAAGAGAACAGGTTTTATTCTTGACGGCGCCCACACGAAAGTCGAGTGTACCGACTGTCATACAGAAAAGAGGCTCAATAAGCCTATCAATCGAAGTGATACAAGATGGTTTGGAAAGTCTCCATCCTGTCGCGAATGTCATGCTGATGACGATATCCATCGCTATACGGGTAAGTTCGCGAAGGTCGAATGTAGCAAATGCCATAATACGACAGAGTGGAAAGATACGAAGTTCTTCGATCACGCTCGGGAAACAGGTTATGCGCTTATTGGAGCCCATGCTAGAAATAAGTGTTCCGATTGTCACGCTCCTAAAGGTAAGGGGTCTGAAATCTATGATTTTCCCGGTTTGAAGACTAGAAAATGTCTCACCTGCCACGAGGATCATCACGGTCGAAACCTCAGTCCAAAGTTCCAAAATGGGAATTGTGATACCTGTCACAGCCAAGAAAAATGGGATATCACTGGTTTTAAACACGAAGTCACTGGTTGGCCCCTACGCGGCAAGCATGCCCAAAATCAATGTATCGATTGCCATAAGCCGGGAAATCAGGGCAAGAAGCTGGCGGATTTCCGATGGGTGGGGCTAAACAAGTCCTGCGGTTCTTGTCATGCTGACTATCATGGCTACGGCAATACCAAACCTAAGCGGATGCCTTCACTATCAAACTGTGCTCAATGTCACAATGAATTTGGGTGGAAGCAAAATATTCAATTCAATCATAACTCTCAAACGATCTTCCCCCTTGAAGGAAAGCATTTGAGGAATGATTGTTTCCAGTGTCATGTAACCCTCAAGGGTCAAACAAAAGGAAAAACCAATGAGAGGCGGATCTATCACTTTAAAAGCTTGACAACAAAAACCTGTGAGACCTGCCATAAGTCTCCTCACTCCAGTGCCTTCCATCGCCGATTTAAAGGGGTTAAGTGTGCTGATTGTCACACCCCTCGGGGTTGGAACATCATGGCAGGAGCTAAGGGTATGCCTGGCGGGGATCGTAGGTTTCATCAAAATACTCGTTTCCCTTTGACCGGTAAACACACCAATCAGCCATGTAAGTCCTGTCACTTGGTAAATGGCAAGGAGCGATATAAGTTTCCTAATGCTGACAAAGGATTTTGCGTGAACTGCCACGACTCGGTCCACAAGAAGCAGTTTACACCAAAGTTTGTCAGGATGGGCTGTGGAGAGTGCCACACAACGATGAGTTTCGGCAAACGAAAGCCGTTTAATCACAACATAACTGATTTCAAAATCACGGGGCAGCATAAAAAGTTCGAGAAGAACTGTAGCAAGTGTCACGTTCCCACCCGAGCCAAGTTACCGACGAAGCCACCTAAAACAGCTCACAAATTCAAATTCAAGTTCGCTAAGAATGGCTACTGTGAGAATTGTCATAATAACGTTCATCGCAAACAGTTCAGCCCAGAATTTATCAGGCGCTCAGCTTGTACTGATTGTCACACGACCAATTCATTTACGAAGAGGAAACCATTCAATCACGATAAGACCCGATTTAAGCTAACTGGTCGCCATGCGAAGGTCAAAAACAATTGCTTCGAATGTCATGTCAAGACCAACAAAAAACTGCCTACAAAACCGCCAAAGGTTGCTCATAAGTTTCAATTCCCCGGAGAGAACCGTGGATTCTGTGATAATTGCCATAAAAACGAGCACAGGGATATGTTTAGAGCCAAATTCTATAGAAAGCCTTGTGGAGAATGCCATAAGACTTCGACTTTTGGCGACTTGAAGCGTTTCAATCACAGCGAAACTAACTTTGCACTTCGATACAAGCACAAGAAGGTCGAGTGTAAGGAGTGTCATACCCGAACGGCGAAGAGGTTCACCCAGGGGCGCAAGGCGAGAAAGGGTCGGTATATGTTCCCCGATCTGAAAACTCGCAATTGCCAAGTTTGTCACCGGGACCCTCACAAAGGAACTAACGGGACTCGCTGTACCAAGTGTCATACAGAAGCAGGCTGGAAGAAGGCCGATGGTTTCCATAAAGACTTCACACTCGAAGGAGTGCATCTAGTGTTGGGTTGCGATCAGTGTCATATCGAGGAGAAGGTTCTTCGAGGCAGTAGCGAAGACTGTCGCGTTTGTCACCACGAAGATGATCCTCATGGTGGTTTCCTTAATGACTGTCAAGACTGTCATACTCAGACAGTTTGGGAGTCAACGACATTTATCCACGATATGACTCAGTTTCCACTCCGCGGAGTGCATCGCTTGACGGATTGTCGAAGTTGTCACAACCAAGGCAACTACGTGGCTCTACCCACAGATTGTGCCGGCTGTCATCAGTCGCAGGCAGACTTGGTCACCAGTCCGAATCACTCTAGCAGCCGGTACCAGAGTTGTGAGCAGTGTCATAATACATTCTCGTTCAGCGGCGCCGTCGAATAAAAAGAAGGAGCCAAAAGATTGCGCAGGCGATGCCCGCTGACCAATCCTCTGGCTCCAGGAGCCCTACCACTGATCCCTTGATAAACGAGCTAGAGCGGTTTGTGAAATTACTTTCGCGTAACAATTTCGCGGGATGTCGAACCATGGAAGCCTTGGCGCGCAATGCTTTGGAGCTAATAATCTGATTTACTTTAACTATCTCAAAAGCCCGACACAGGCGGCCAGAGCAATCTAGCCTTGCTGGGACTCGACGATTGACGAGTTTTCAGGGCACGGAAGTGCCTGTTGCCGAACTCCGACTATTTTTCTTGCAAATAAGTCATAATGACTGCTATACAATACCGTTGCTAAATCGGGGTGATAGCCGATTTTAGGGGGATCTGTTGCCAGCGAGAGACAGTCATTTTTGCTAAAAAATCTTCCGTTTTAGGAACTTAGGTGCTAGAAGTGAGATCGTGAACTGAATCAAGGTGACACATGAAGAAGTTTCAACCACCAACCATTTTGCACCTGACCCTGATCGGCTTTGTCGTCGTGCTCATGCCGTTGCTTTTAGGCACGATTCGCGGCTTTCAGTCATTGGATCGCATGGCGACGCAGCATGAAACCGATATGAGCAGCATCGTTCTACTCACCGAGTCAACGCGAACGATCCAAGGCAATTTGGAAGATATGGAACGATCTGCCCGCCAATATCAGTTGCTGGGTGACCCTTCCATTCGTGACATGTTCAATGAGCGATACAAAGCTGCGCAAAATGCCTTGGCTGATATCACTCTGATTAGTCGCGGCGAAAAATTGGTTCCCATTGCAAGAATTTTGCTTCAGGAGCTAGAAAAACTGGAGCAGGGCATCAATCAAGTCGATGACAAGGACCCTGCCTTCAATAAAGAGTTGGCGCGGTTTGAGCGACTGTTTTTCCTAGTTCAGACTCTCAATCAGGAAGGGTCTCTATTTTTAAACGAACGCGTCAAGGATGCTCAGGGATCTGTGGAAGAAGTGAGCCAGGAGCTTGTTCTGTACGTGGTAACGCTGCTCCCCTTAACGGTGGCCCTTGTATTTCTTTTTACCTCACTGATTTTAAAGCCTTTGAGACAAATAGATACGGCTATTCGTAAGCTTGGCCAAGGCGAGTACGACGGGGAGTTCACAGTCCAGGGTCCCGTGGATTTGCAGCGCGTAGCCCAGCGATTATCTTGGCTAGGGCGTCAGCTTTCAGAATCAGAAGAAGAAAAGAAACGCTTCCTCAGACATATATCGCACGAGTTGAAAACCCCCCTATCAACGATTAAGGAAGGTATTGAGCTTCTTGAAGATCAGATTCCAGGTAAACTGAACGAGGCTCAGCAAGAAGTTGTTGGAATTCTATCGAGTGCTGCCACCAGCTTTCAAAGTTTGATTAATAACCTCCTCGATTTCAACCTACTCCGCCGCGATCCTAACCTGCATACCGACGTGTTTGATATGGAGGAGATAGTACAAGACACGGTCAATGCTCATAAGTTGACGGCCAAGCGTAAGAAGATTTCTCTTAAAGTGGAAGGTCAGGCTTTACAGGTGAGAGCTGACCGCTCCGTGCTGCGAGCAGCCCTTGATAACTTAGTTTCCAATGCTGTGCACTATACACCTAAGGGTGGCTATATAGAAATTAACTGGTCTCCTGAAGGACAAGAAAATCTTGTGTTCCAAGTGCTCGACTCAGGGCCGGGAATCCCCCAAGAGGAGCGACACAAGGTGTTTTTACCTTTCTATCAAGGGACCGCGCGCAAACAGGGCCCACTAAAGGGCACAGGCCTAGGATTATCTGTAGCAAAGGAGTGCGTTGAGTCGCACGGCGGCCAGTTGCAGATCATAGATTCATTGATTGGTGCTCACATGAGAGTGGATATTCCCCATGTGATCGCAAATAAGGAGCTTTCATGAGAAAGATCGGAGTTATCGTCTGTTTAGCTCTATCAGCTAGTTGTACCACAGACCTCTCGCAGAAGTTTGAGGAAACCATTGTCTTTGTCGGCTATAGGGATTTGAACTACTGGGTTGACTATGGCAAGGATATTATGGAGATGTCTGATAAGACCTTTGCTAGAGAGCGAGCCAAACGCATTAAAAATCGTAAACGGGACGATTGGGTTTCAAGTTTCGAGCTGGGTATAGCTTATGGCCTACGGCCACAAAGCTCATCTGACTATCAAAAGGCGACTCAGATCTTCAATCGTCTCGCAAAAAGGCAAGACCTTGACGAGGACAGTCGCTTGGCAGCTCAGTGGTACCAGCTCCACCTAACTGCTAAGCGGCGGTTATATGAATCGTCAGAAAAATATCGCAAGGAGTCCAAAGATCTGCAAGACAAGTTGCAAGCTCTTTCAACTATCGAAAAGAAAATCCAAAAACGTTCCCAACGAAATGCCCGTTAGAGGAGGTGAATGATGACTCAGCATGGAAAAATTCTACTGGTCGATGACGATGAAGGGCTACTCAAACTACTCAAAATGAGGCTGGTCTCTGAGGGGTTTGTCGTCGAGACTGCTACAGATGGAGTGCAGTGTTTGCAGAGGCTAGATATCTTTGAGCCGGATGTTCTCATAAGCGACTTAAGGATGGATAAGATCGATGGAATGACACTTTTTGAAGAGGTTTCCAGTCGTCGCCCGTTCCTCCCGGTCATTATTATTACGGCCCATGGCACGATTCCAGAAGCTGTTGAAGCAACCCAAAAGGGAGTTTTCTCGTTCATAACCAAGCCGATTGATAAGGATAAGCTATTTAAAGTCATTCAAAAAGCGTTGACTCAGAGTGGCAAGCAACCCGATCAACAAAAGAACGCTTGGTGTGCAGATATTATAACCCAAAGTCAGGTTATGCTTGATCTTCTGAAGAAAGCCAAGCTCGTGGCTCAGTCAGATAGCAATATTCTTCTGCAAGGGGAAAGCGGCACCGGCAAAGAGCTTCTTGCTCGTGCCATCCATAATGCTAGTCGTCGCAAGTTTGGGCCGTTTATCGCCATTAACTGTGCGGCGCTACCAGGGGATCTCTTAGAAGCTGAATTGTTTGGAACCACTAAAAACGCTGGCAACGATCAGAAAAGTTTGTTTCAAGCAGCCAAGGGCGGCACCTTGTTCCTAGATGAGGTTTCCGAAATGCCACTCGGCTTGCAAGCTAAGCTGCTTCGTGTTCTAGAAGAACGTCAGATGCGAGCGGGGGGGAGCCTGAGTGCGGCTGCTGCTGATATTCGAATTATGTCGGCAACCCATCAGGACTTAGAAGAAAAAGTTCAAGCTGGTGAGTTCAGGGAAGACCTCTTTTATAAGTTGAACGTGATTGGTCTTTCCATCCCAACACTGAACCAAAGGCGTGAAGATATCTCTCTCCTAGCCAAATCATTTTTGCAAAAAGTGGCTTCGAGACACAAGCCGCGAGTGAAGTCATTTGCTCCTAAGGCCTTAGAGTTGATTTGCAACGCTCAATGGCCGGGAAACGTGCGTCAGCTATACAATGTTGTCGAGAGACTGGTTGTCTTGAGCACGACATCGGTGATTTCTGAGAGTTCGGTCCGCGAGGCTCTAACCCCAGATACAGAGGAACTACAGTCTTTGGCAGATGCCAAAAGTGAGTTCGAGAGGCAGTACTTGATTCAAGTGCTGCGCCAGGCGAAAGGCAACGTAAGCCAAGCAGCGCGAGCAGCGAAGCGCAATCGAACCGACTTTTACAAGCTGATGGCTCGCCACAACTTGCAGCCGGCTCAGTTTAAGGCTCAGGGTTAGGTAGATTGGTAATCAGGAAGTGGCTGAAGGCTTTCTTTAGCGACCTGCTTTCCAAGCTCAGTCAAATCGTATTCGGGTCTGATATTAGGGTCGAATACGTTGTCTTGGCTAACAGCTGGTCTCAAGTTCTTGATGATTCCTTGGCGGCTCAAATTTTCCAAGTAGATGGCTTGAGTATAGCGGGAGATGCTTTTCTGTAATTCACTTTCAGTCATCTGGATGGAAGACTGGCCCTTTAGCTTAGAATGAAGCAGTAAGACAGCGAGAGTGATATAGCGCCCCGCACGTGGACGACTTTCCAAGGCTGCCTCGGCCATATGACGAGTATCCTCAATCAGGATATCGAGCACGCCTTGGCTGATTTGGTCAGGCATCAAGGCGAGGTCTGGCCGATTGTGCTGCTGAAGATACGATATGATGGATTGTGAAATTTCATCCTGCTGCATGGAGACTCCTAGCTTGCCACATTTACACTGCTCAGAGATACCACAGCCTGCGGGAGATGCAATCAATAAGCCTTAGCAAACTCAAGCTCAAGGTACATAGTGCAAGAAATTCTTTTTAAATCAGAAAGTTAAGATTTTTGATCAGGCGAGCTTCTTTTCCGGCACCTTGTTCTCCGGGACTGACTTTAGGGGGATTTCGAACCAAAAGGTAGAACCAATAGCTTCTTGGCTTTTGCAACCGATTTCGCCCCCTAAGGAACGAACGATTTTTCGGCACAAGCTCAGCCCAACTCCAGTGCCAGTACGGCTGTGATGGTTGGTAGCTTCACCCTGATAGAATAGGTCGAAGGCTTGCTTTTGTTCCATTGGTCCCATGCCGATACCAGTATCTTCGACTTCCACAAAGAGAGACGTGCCGCTAGATTGTGGACGGATTCGAATCCTGACCTGTCCTTCATCTGTGAACTTGATAGCATTATCCACGAGTTGATGGAGGGCGATTCGCATGCGCTTGCGATCGAGAGTGACCTCTGGCAATGATGAGTCGAGTTCAACGTCGAACTGGAGTCGGTCGCGGTGGTTTTCTACCTGGCACTCGTCCATGACCTCCTGGACCAGATCATCCATAGAGAACTGGGTTTCTTCAAAGCGGAAGTTGTGGCTATCCAGGTGAATGAAGTACATGATGTTATCAATGAGCCTTGCCAAGTATTTTGCGGAGTCTTCAGAGTTCTGGAGAATACGAGCAGTATCTGGATCAGATTCTGCTTCTAGAATATCTTCCAGGGTCATAATGATAATATTTAGTGGGGTCCGTAGCTCGTGACTCATGACTCCAAGAAAGTCATCCTTGGCGCGAATTGCTGCTTGAACCTCTTCGTTTGCTTCTTTAAGTTTTCGAATATAGCTCCGGTTTTCCTGGTCTAGAGTCCACTTCTGAGTGAGGGCTACGATCATTTGTTTCATCTCAGCAACTTCAAATGGCTTGGAAAGAAAAAGATACTTGTTGCTGACACCAAGGCGATCGGCGATATCTTGCCACGAGTAATCTGAATAGGCGGAACTGATGATGATCTCGATATCTTGATCTACGTCCCGAATTTTCTCAATAGTCATCAAGCCATCCCAGCCTGGGGGCATTCTCATATCAACCACAGCGACCGCGTAAGGGTTGCCCTCTTTCACAGCCTGCTTGATCATCTCATAGCCCTCCTGCCCTTGGTAGGCAGAATCTATAGCGATCTCTAGTTCGCTTTGTTGACGAGACGGTGCGCTGCCTGCACCAAAGATTTCTTCACTCAGTTTATCAAGGGCATCTTGTGAGCTCTGAGATTGGAATAAAATCTTGATATTATTGTGAATATCTTCGGTGTCATCAATGATAATAATGCGCAAAGGGTTCATACACTCTCCCAAACAAGGAATCCCCAGCGGTTACCAATATTGTAACCTAGATTCGCAATGGCAGTCAGTACCAAGGTAAAAATGACACTGCGTAGATAATAGTATTTAGGTGATTGAGGCTCCTTTTCATGATATCCCTAGGAGGCAGTTTGGGCATGTTCACCTACGTTTTTTATTAGACATTGGGCTTGCTTAGACGTTGCCTTCCCTACATCGATTGGAGTCATGAACATATGAGTTGGTTAAAAAGCTACGGGGCCATTAGTCCTGTCATCAAGCGGCTGGTCTTAGCTGAGTTCTTCCTACAGCTAATGAATACATCGTACTTTATGATTCTAAACTTTTTTTTGGTTCGGCATGGCTATGAGGATCAGCTTATCGCTCAGATGATATCATATCGCTTCTTAGCCGTCATGGCCTTATCACTGCCGTTCGGCTTTTTCATACCAAGCCGACGCTTACTACCTATATTTAGAACTGCGGCCTGCTTTATCCCTATATCTTCTGTACTGATTCTCTGGGCCGCACCAGCGCAACGACACGAGTTGCTTGCCCTAGGGATTAGCCTCTTTGGGATTGCCACAGCAGCAGTTCAGGTAATCATGGTGCCGTTTATTATGAGAAATGAATCCGAAGAGCGGCGTACTGAGGCCATTGCGTTACATTTTACTACTTGGAGCGTAACTTCTTTTCTCTTGGGTGTGGTATCGTTTGGCTCCAATGCCTTCTTGCAAGAAAAACTCCCTGAATCTTCGGTTTTGATGTTTTTTACCGCTCTGAGCTTGATTGGAGTGGTCGTTGCTTTTCTGCCTATGAACGAAAAACGGCCAGATCCAGATCAAGCGATTAATTTTAGATCCTATGATTGGGCCGTGATTGCAAGGGTTTTGGCTCCGTCGGTAGTCATCGGTATTGGAGCGGGCTTGACCATCCCGTTCATCAACCTGTTCTTTCTCCATGTTTTCTCTATGGAGTACGATGAGTTTTCCATGATGGGTGCGATCTCGACCTTGTTTGTCACAATAGGGAACATGTATGGACCTAGGTTGAAAAAGGCCTACGGATATCGCGTTGCGATCACGATGACGCAATCCCTGGCGGTGCTTGCTCTTGTGGTCTTAGCCCTTACCGAACAGTTTAAAACTTTGGCTATTGCGTTTCCACTGGCAGTCTTGTGCTATCTCCTGCGCCAGCCCCTTATGAATATGGCAAACCCGATTGTGGCTAGTTTTGCCATGGAGTATGTTGGCGAAAAGAATCGCGAAATTACCAGTGCACTCCAACAAGCTTTCTGGGCTGGTTCCTGGTTCTTTAGCACCCAAATCTTTCGTGTGCTGCGCGCCGGTGGCTTTTCTTATACGACTATCTTTCTAACCACCGCAGCTATCTATGGAATCGGGGTCTTGTGGTATCACATCCTAATCCAGAAGAGCGATGTGAGAGTGGATCACGCCACCCCACTAGCATCCTAGAAGGGCTTAATGCCCTCCTGGAATCAGGGTAATAACGATTTCGAAAACGATCAGCAAAACGATCGCCATCTCTACCCAATAGAGGCGCCGGTCTCGGGACGTATCCACCAGTAACTCAAGACTTTGTTGGATAAGCTGGAGTTTGTACTCTAATGCTTGAAAGCGCTCATCTAGATCAAACATGGCCCTGAGGTCGCTATAGAGCTCGTCCATAACCTTGTCTTCCCAAATTAGGTCTGGTCGGCACCAGTAGGTGCAGGACTCGAACGACGCGGCTACGGAGTTCAAGGCAGTGGGCGACCCATCGCATAAGTTTGTTCGGTGAGGGGGAAAGCTTGCCCCGAACCTTTAAGGTAGCGATGATACCATCGACCTCGGTCCAAGCTTCCTCGCACATGCTTTCATAGTATTCCATTGTGGTAGACTGTGCGATCGTTGAAGTAATCACTTCAGCTCGATCCTTGGATAGGTGGTCGATTAAAATTCGGTTAAACTCGACTCGTGGTGCTTTATCGGGATCTTCAGTGGCGATAAAATCTTCAGAACACATGCTGTCCTTCACCAGCCCGGGAAGATCGATTAAACTTGAAAGTTCTGCCGCTTGCGCCTCGTCCGGTACATTCCAGAAAACAATCGCTCCAAAGTTAAAGGCAAACATCTCGCCGTTGGAGATGCGATGATTGATAGCCGCGCGTGGATCGATGGTCGAATGAGCAGCATGAAGCTTTTTTGCTAACTCGCCAGTGTCAACTAGCTCGGAAACCACATATGATCTGAAATTATGGCTACTGGGCATTAGGGTGTTCCTTGATTTTTTCGGTTATTGTATTCGTCCCGATCAAGGAAATCTAGCTAATCTTGATGGCCTAAAACTTTCTTTGAAAGTGGAATGCCCACCCTTTTTTTAAGGGAAGAATCGTCCATTGGGTGACCTGCGACGAACGATAAGAATCCAAAGACATCTGGGTCACCTGTAGGTCGGAGTTATCCCTATTAAGGCTTGTTCGACGTCGCCGTTTTGGGGGTGTGGGGTCCGGAGCACTGAGAATCCCATGGACCACTGAAGTCGTATATAAGAGTCCAAAGCCGATCAAAGCTGTGGATGCGTCTGTTTCCAGGGTGCTGATATAGTTGCTGTTTTCCTCAATGAAAGCGTCTTTCACCTCTTGGCTGAGGGATTCATCAGCTTCCACGCGGCTGTTCTCATCTTCTTCTTTAGCAATTTCAGATTGTCGAGTAATAAAAATTCCTAAAGTTGCGACCTGCCCAAGACCATAGATCGAACCAAAGATGTATTCGCCATTGTAGAACTGAGGGGTTCCAAAGGGCAGAAGGTGCATCATGCTAAAACTACTTTCTTCTTCCACAGGAGGTCTCTTCTTGCGCCGCCGGCGTTTTTTGCGTTTCTTTTTCTTCTTTTTCTTTTCAACTTTTTGTTCTACCGGAGGGCTTGCATCCACGCTGTCGCTCTCTTCGATAATGTCTGCGCCAGTCATCGCACCAGGTGCTGGGGTTGAACTTTTGGGTGGAGGTGTATTACGAACGACAGATTTTAAGGCTTGCACTTTTACAGCATCAAAGAACTTGATAACACTAGGATCCAGAACCTCTTCTTGGAATACAGCCAAACTGGGATCTAATCGAACCGCTTGCATGAAAGACGCCGCCGCTGACTTTCGGTCACCGCGCATAAACTGGGAGATTCCCAGAAACTTAAGGATAAAGCCCTTGTCTTCGGGAGTACTAGCGTTAGTGAAGGCTCGGCGAAAGTGGGTTTCGGCAATAGGAAACTGATTTCGCATGTAGGCCTGATAACCAAGTTCGAAGTATTGTTGACCGCTTCCCTGGGAAATACCAAACTGGCTGGAAAAACCAAGCCACAGAACGAGAAGAAATTGAATGCCTTTTGGAGTCATCCCCGGAACCCTGATAATTTTCTAAGCATATCTTAATTACCTTTCGGATGTTTTACAGTGATGTTAAGGAGTCGAGTCTCTTTAAAAAGGTAGGGGCATGACAAAGAGCATGCTGGCTGGATCCTAATGGAACGAAATCTTTAAGTATGCTCAAGCTTCTTAGGAAAATGCCACTGCCATGTGAACAAGGCGAGGTTTAGATTTTTCTACCCACGTCCGAAGTAAATAGGGGAGGGTTGTGTATGTACGAATACAATTCGGACAAGATACTTCAAAGGCAGAGAGTCTGCTTAAAATGTCGAAGTTTTGTGACTCACGAAAAAATAGACGATTCATCTATGGCCTGCCCTCTTTGTGGCCATCGACCAAAACCACCCAAAGCCAGAACTAACCCCGTGAGTGCCGCTCAAATGAAGGGAATCGTTGCAGAGTTTTATGAGAAGGCTTATGCAAAGCTAAAAGCGAAGCAGGACCAAGGTCGGCAGCCGGGTACCGATTCAAAGCAGAAAAAAAAATCGGAAGATGCTTGATAGGATGTGTCATCAAGAAGCTTTCCGATGGACGTCAGCGAATACCTTGAGAGATTCTTCCAGGAGAGCTTGATGACCGTGGTCCTTATGAATAAACGCGGTAATATATTCTGGAAGAGCTTCTAGCTGTTCTTCGATTGCCGTTGCGCTCACTAAGATCACCGTTTTATCGTCAAAGAACGACGGCATATAAGCAGCGATTTCGATACCGTTGATGTGATCCATCTGGTAATCAACCATGATGATATCATATTCGGCGAGTTGAGATATGAACCCCAGGCTGCTCAGAGAGTCATAGTAGTCTAACGATATACCAGTTTTCTCTGCCTGTTTGAGCATCATGGCACCAAACATGGGATCATCGTCGACCAAAATAATTTTCGGTGATCCTTCCG
This sequence comes from Pseudobacteriovorax antillogorgiicola, assembly GCF_900177345.1. NCBI lineage: Bacteria > Pseudomonadati > Bdellovibrionota > Oligoflexia > Oligoflexales > Pseudobacteriovoracaceae > Pseudobacteriovorax > Pseudobacteriovorax antillogorgiicola. The sequence continues at coordinate 16,089 of NZ_FWZT01000011.1, read as the reverse complement.
GATGATTGACTTGGGATTCTTGGCTCATAGGACCTCCTCTTTACTATCATCTCTTCGAGCTATTTTAAGCAAATATTGAGTATAGAACCTTTTTTTGTCGTAATAAAAAGCGAAGGACGAAATTTTACACTCAGATTTCTGGGAAAACTCGGTTCGAGGCCGTCACTGGCCTTGGACTAATGCTTGGTGATTTCCTACAGCTCCTTGTAAACACAAGTAATATTAGTATGGGGATTTTGGCCTACGCTTCGATCACTATTCATTTTCAACAGAAAATTCCGAAATCACATTATCGGGTAAGAATCATACGAATGGTAGATTTCGATGACATGGTCCAGCTCCTGCGAGGCTAAACTCAGGCTTCTAATAGTAGGCGATTTACCAGCTTTTCTATGGGCTGAGTTCTCTCAGTTTGAAATCTATCCGGGTAAGCAACTGATTCATCTGATTCGCGATCAGCAAGACTTTCAGTTGCCGAACTGCGATGCCATTTTACTCACAGATCCACAAGAGTCTGATATCGAGATACTTTCGCAGAACCTTGTAGACCTTGCCCAAGCACCCGTTCTCGTATACACCACAAGTGAAGCCCTGTATTTTCCGCTACTTGCTCTTGGTGTGCAAGATATCGTAAGGCTCGATTCCCACGTGGCTCATGAGAGGGTTATTCGGAAGGCGGTGCTCCGCTTTCAACGGGAGCTTGAATTTCGGTCAGCTGAGTCAGAGCAGGAACTGTTTCTGGCGCGATTGGTTCACGACTTGAGGGCTCCCATTAGCACCATTGTTGGAATTTCTAATCTGTTGCAAGAAGAAACCCATGCTAAAGAGCAGGATCATCGATTAGACGCCTTGGATCGCTCCTCTAAATTCCTTCTGAAGCTAGTAAACCACACTTTGGATGTGGCCAAGATCCGCTCGGGAAAGATCAGTTTAAAATCTGAGGCTTTTACATTTGACTCCATCGTCCAAGACATCGAAGCGATTTTTAGACCAAAGATCATTGAAAAAAATATCAGCCTCGTGCGATCGATTACAGGGCAGGTTTCGAGCATGATTCGCAGTGATCCCGACAAGGTTTCGCAAATACTGATGAACCTCCTATCCAACAGCATTAAGTTTACCCCTCCCGGTGGACAAATAGGATTAGATATACATCTGAAAGAGTCCGTTTCAGGAGTCTCGGCTACCATTCGGGTGTCGGATACTGGGATTGGAATTTCTGAGGAAAACCAAAGGAAGATATTTGATAATTACCAGCAAGCTAGTTCGCACACAAGCCGGCATTTCGGAGGAACCGGCCTGGGTCTTGGAATTGTAAAATCAATCGTCGAGGCATTGAAGGGCTCTATAACCGTTGAGAGCGAACTTGGAAAAGGTAGCACCTTTACCTGCGTTATTCCCTTTGAAATTGATGACTATTCAAAACCGATTATCCTTTGCGCAGCAGAAGAAAGCAGGCTTCATGACTATATGAAAGTTTTTTTCAAGGAAGAGGGTTACCAGGTCTTAAGAGCGCCTACGCTGGCACGGGCCAAGGAATCTCTGGCTAGTGGTGCTGTGGACTTTTTGGTAACCGATCTTTCGTCACCGGATGGGGTAGGGCAAAAACTTATCGATGATGTGGGGCAGAATCTGCCGATTCCCGTGGCTGTGGTCTCATCCAGCTTTTCGGATCAGGATAGGAGCCGCTTCGCAAGCCGGGGAGTTGCAACTTTCTCAAAGGCAGAAGACTTTCGCATGCCGTTGCTACAACACTTTAAAAGTCGGGCCACTAAGCACCCCCAGGTAGATCTGGATTCGATCTCTATTGTAGAACGGCCTTTAAGTATCTTAGTTGCCGATGATGGTGACGATGTGAAGCTTATTTTGCGGGCCTTTTTTAAGAAAACCCAATTTGTAACTGTTTACGTTTCCAACGGCTATGAGGCTGTAGAGATGGCTAAAAAGCAAAAATTCGATTTAGTGCTTTTGGATCTTCACATGCCTATCATGGATGGTGACGAAGCTATCAAATTTATTCGCAATGGCCAAAGTCGCTTCCAGAATGCCGAGCTACCTGTCATAGCGATGACTGCTGCGACTTTAGACCAGGATGTGAAGCGATGCCTTGAACTGGGTTTTACAGCACATCTGCCCAAGCCCCTGGATAAAACACGTCTATTCCAACTCCTAGGCGAGCTTTATCCGCAGCAGACTAGGGCTCAGAAAGCTGGATTGGTATAGTTCGCAAGGATGAGTATCGGCTCGCTAGAAATGCTTCACCAAGTAGCATTGACAGTGATGGTAGGCTGCAAGACTCCTTCGAATACTCCCAAAGAATCCCAAGATTTATAATAAAAATTTTTAATTTTTTTATGTATATTAATAATTGTTTCAAGGTAATTTTATAGAAATGTCATTGACCGAGACATTCGTGCTTGCTAGGAATGAGTCAGATTTCCGTAGGAGGCTACTATGCTTCGGACATTGCCAATTATAATAGTCGCTATGACTGCCCACGCCTGTGGCTTTAAAATTGAAGTGGGTAAAAAGGAACGTGAGCGCCCTGAGTTTATTCCTGACGAGGTAGGCTTGGCGATTGCCGATGTCGATAACCTGGCTATCACTGATGTGGATCGATTTCTGAAGGCCCTAAGAAAACCTGACTCAGATGAAGGTCGCATCCTAGTGGAGGAGTTGAAACAGGGCCTGCGTAGCCGTCTTCGCAAAACTTTTCTGGATCTCGAAAAAAGGGTCATTGAGCTTACTAGCCAGGAGCAGACCATCGATTTTGGTGCAGGTCTTTTTCAAGACCTTAAGCCGGATATCGAGCTCCCCCTGTACGATGTTGACCTCATGCTTTATCCTGATTTTTCCCAACTGGATAGTGTACTTTGGAGTGCAGCATTTCTCGTGGCGGAGCAGGGCTCTTCTGCCAAACTTGATATTAAAGAATTACCGGACCTGGATCTTGTCTCCACCTTATTATTCTATGATATGGGGGTCCTAGTCGAAGGTGGTGGCTACCGGGTAGAGACGGGAGAACACACCCATGTAGTTTCTGATTTCCAGTGGCAGCTTATCGAGGAACCTGACGCACCTTTGGTGGAGTACCGCAAAAGTCGCATTGTCATGGACTATGTAGAGAGACAGGACATGAAATCCGTGTCATTGAACTGGGATATCATTCCCGAAGATGAGAGAGCGATCTTATACAGTCTTACAATGAACCTCAGCCTTGGTTCATCTGTAATACAGTCGTCTTTGATTTTGGGAAGGCGTCAGCCGGAAGGAAGCTGGCTAAGTCAGTCGTTCAAAAAAGTCATTGATATCGAGCGAACCGATAATGGCTTATTGGTTTGGCGAGAGCGGTGGCTTGATCATCAGGGTGAATATGATAAAACTGCTTCTATCGACCTTAAAGCGGGAATCGCAACGTTGTTGGAGGACCAGTCATCGCAAGTCAGCCTAAATCTCAACCCCGGATCGCCATAATTGGCCCAGGAGCGATTGGCTCCATGATCGTTTTCTATTGTCAACAGGTTGGTCTTCAGCCTACTCTCATAGGGCGTCAAGGGTCTATCGCCTATGACTTTAAGGTATACGATGGCAAGCAGGGAACTCATCGCATCGTAGGTGGGCCAGCAAGTCTCGATGAGTTTGACTTCTGCTTTATTGCTGTGAAGTCTTATCAGGTGAAAGCTGCACTAGAATCTCACCAGTTTGTGCGCTCTACTCCGTGCCGGATCATTTGCAATGGCCTCCTCGATCCCAAGCTCAATCCATATCCTGAATTTCGTGAGGGACTTTGGCAACTAGGAACGACTAATATTGGAGTGAAGGGCTCGCAACGAGGCTCTTGGGTAATTCAGAATCAAGGAGGCTTGCTTGCTTGGGGTGGTGCTGAAGCTCGTGACATTGATCGATTGATGGCAGCACGGCTTGCACCGTTCGGCTTTCAATGTCGCACTGACTGTGACCGACTGCGTCGTGAGAAGTGGCTTTTTAATACCGTTATGAATAGCTTGTGCGGTAAGTATCGACTAAGCTCCAATGGTGAACTTAAGAACATTTCTACAGAAGTAGATCTCGTCTATGAGGAAGCTTTCAGATTGGGGCAGGATCTATTCGGGCCTTGGGATAGGCCTCGCCTAGATCTAAGGCAGGATCTATTCGAATTGATTGACTCGACTTCTGAAAATGAAAACTCCATGGCGCGGGATATTCGGTTGGGTCGAAAAACAGAGACCAGTGACCTGGCTGGGCTGGTAGACGGTCAAAATCCTAGCGATTTTCCAAAGCTATTCGAATTACATGAGCATTTAAATAACAGTTGTTAAACACTAGCTTTGGTCAGCTTTCTTCGAAGCTTTGATAAGAGCATCGGGAATCCGTTCCAAGGGCAGAACTTTGTCGCTGGCACCGATTTCAAATGCCACCTTAGGCATTCCATAAACAACACTTGTTGCCTCGTCTTGAGTAAATGTTTTAGCGCCACTTTTTTTCATCTGTAGCAGTCCTTTAGCGCCATCAGAGCCCATGCCAGTAAGCAATACTCCTAGTAACTTTTCGGGAACAACCTCTGCAAGAGAATTAAATAGCACATCGACACTTGGCCTGTGGCCATTGACCTTTTCACCCTCGAATACGCTAATCTTGTAATGTCCACCACGCTTGACCACCTTCATCTGAAAATTCCCTGGAGCAACAATGGCAAGCCCTGGCCGCAGTACATCTCCATCCACAGCCTCTTTTACATCGATTTCACAGAGTTTGTTTAAGCGATCAGCAAACTGTTTGGAGTAGAACTCAGGTATGTGCTGAACGATGACGATGGGTGGCATGTCATGGGGCAGCTTGGTTAGCACTTTTGTGATTGCTTCAGTCCCTCCTGTCGAGGCACCGAGACCCACAATAAACTGGTTATCTAGCTTACTCGTGGTGCGGGATCTTGAGTTGGAGTCATGACCTACAGTTCTACCTACATTGTGAAGCTTTGAAGCCAAAACCTCACGATCCTGCTCAGTGAGGACCTTGGTTCGAAAAACAATATAGTCTCTAGCTCCCGCGTCCAAAGCTTGATTGATTTTCTCACTTTCATCTTGGTCTGTGGTTGCAATTAAGGTGGCAACATCCGTTTCGGCTAGAATCCTACGAAGGAATCGCGATGCGTTTATTTCTAGGATCAAAAGGTTTGCTTGCTTGCCTTTGATTTTGGCGATGGCTTCGTCGGCTGATGTTATGACATCAAAGCCAACTGATTTGCACCCAGGGAAATTATTAATTACGGAGCGAAGGTCGGATCCGAGTTTCAGAGATGATTGCAAGGTGATGATTCTGAGGTCGTCTTCGGCAGTAGGACTCATTCGGTTTAGAGAAACTGCGTGAGTGACAGATTCAGCAAGGTTCCGAGGTTGCGGTGGGACTGAAGATAGTCGCTCAGAGCGTGATGTTTGAGTCAGATTCGGGGGTGTTCTTGGAATACTGCTGGTGCCTGGCTTCAACTTTGATGTGTCGGTCCGAATGTTGACTACTTTCTCTTCATCAGATTTCTGGTAGACGGACTTACCCAGGTGCTCGACGGTGAGCTTAGCTCCCAATAGGGACTCTGAAACTCCTATAATAAAAAGTCCATGCTCTTCCATACTGTTGAGAATATTTCTGGATATGGACTCGATCTCTTTGACTGTAAAGTAGATAAAGACATTTCGACAGAAAACGACATCAAACTTATTAGGAAAGCGTTCGTTTTTAAGTTCCAAGAGATTTATAGTTCGAAAGTTACAGCTTTCTTTGAGTTGCGACCTCACCTTGGAAAAATCGGAAATCTGGCCCTTGCCCCGAATCCAGTGATTGGATCGGTAGGTTATGGGAACTCTCCCTAGCTCGTCGTTAGAGTAAACCCCATTTTCAGCCCAGTTCACTGAGGCTTGATCTACATCGCTAAATAGGATTTTATATTTAAGAGTGCAGCGGAGCTGCTTGAGGTGGTAATCTAGAAACATTGCTAGGGTATAACCCTCTTGGCCTTTTGAGCAGGCTGCACACCAGAAGTAAAGAGTGTCGCGGCCTTGAGATATTACATTCTCAATTAGTTTTGGCAAGGCTTCTTCAAGGTAATCAAAGTGAACCTGTTCACGAAAGAAAAAGGTGTGATGGGTTGTCAAGAGGGAAATTAGGACAGGAACTTCGTCTTCTTCATTTCCTTGAAGGTACTCCCAGTACTGAGCAGGAGTTAAACCGCCCATGTTGCGCAGATGCTTGCTCAGGCGAGATAGTACTAAGGAGTACTGTTTCTCACCGAGCTGAACCCCCGTAATCTTCGAAATCTTTTGGGCAATGGCTTCAAAGATTTGCCGATCGTTTTGTTGGGCTGCTGCTCCCAAGTGCTTCTCCGGCCTTAGCTAGCTTTGTCCACTTCCTTTTGTCGAATGAGTTCTCGATCTTTATTATCTAGAATCTTATCGACGTCAAGGAATAGGACTAGATTTTTGTCATTTTTGTAACATCCCGTTACAAATTCAGTAGATGTGTTTGATTCTATTTCTGGTGGTGGGGCAAAGTCTTCCCCTTCTACTGCGATCACCCTGTTGATTGAATCAACGACAACGCCAAGGTGAGTATAATCAAGGTCAATGATGATAACTGCGGTTTCAGAATTCTCGGTAAGCGGCTCGATTTTCATCCGCCTTCGAAGGTCGATCACAGATAGAACCTGGCCACGAAGATTCATGATGCCTAGGAAATAATCTGGTGTGAATGGAACTTTTGTGGTCTCAGGAACTGCAATCACTTCTTTAACTGAAAGCAGTGGCACAGCGAACTGTTCTTTACCGAGGTTGAACTCCAGAAATCGATCGTGATCGCTCAGATGGCTGTTCTTAATCTCGTTATTGACTTGGCTAGTCATATCTTCGCTCATGCAGATATCCTTTCTACGTGAAGGTCTGGCTTTGCTTTACGCTTGATTAGGTTTGCGAGTTCGACGATCAGGGCAGGTTTGCCATCCCCAAGAATTGTACTGCCACTAAACTCTTTAAGGCTTTGTACTTCGTTGCCCAGATTTTTTATTACAATTTGTTGTCGGCCGAGAATTTCGTCGACGACGATGGCAAAATTTTTCTCTTGGGATTTAGCGATTAGGGCGATCTGTTCTTCAGGTTTTTGGTGTTCTTTGACTTCAAAAAGATCTTCGAAGCGGAATACAGGAAGGCGATCACCGCGAAGGGTCAGTACCTCGCCAAGAGCTGTCGATTTTGAGATTTCTCGGTCGGTTACTTTCACAGACTCCTGAATGTCTCCCAGTGGAATGACGAATTTGTCTTCACCTGAGAGCACCACTGTGCCTTCAATGATTGAGAACGTTTGGGGAAGCGTGATCTTAAAACGACTCCCTTTGCCAAGCTCAGACCTTATTTCGATTTCTCCTGACATCTGCTTAATGTTGTTGTTAACCACATCCATGCCAACTCCTCGTCCGGAGATGTCGGTAACCTGATCTTTTGTAGAAAAGCCAGGGTGGAAGATCAGGTTGTGAAGATCTTGGGTGCTCATTTTTTGATTTTCTGTGATGATGCCGAGACCAATGGCCTTTTTTCTGACACGCTCGGCGTCAATGCCACCGCCATCGTCTTCGATGTAGAAGACGAGTCGTCCGCTTTCGTGACAAGCTCGAAGGGTGATTGTGCCCTCAGGATCTTTGCTATTGCCTTGACGAATGTCTGGCATCTCGATCCCGTGATCCACAGCATTCCGAATAATATGAACTAAGGGATCACCTACCAAGTCGAGAATGGATTTATCAACTTCAACATCTTCACCAATGACAACAAAGTTCACCTGCTTTCCAAGTTTCGCTGAAGTATCACGAACGATTCGTCGCATTTTCTGAAATATGGGTTTCACGGGCAGCATGCGAAGAGATACCGAGACATCCTGGACATCCTTGCTGATCTTGTACAGCTGCTTGACAGTACTCTCTAAATTGGTCCCTGCGAATTGATACATTTGCTCTTCGAGAACGGTCAGAAGAATTGCCATCTCGCCAATGTTATTTACCAATCGATCAATACGTTCTTGAGAGACTTTGATCTGCTCCTGAGGCTTTTTCCGCTGGGCAGGTGCTGCTTGGCTAGCTCGCTTTTCAGGCTCACTGGGAGGTTCTGGAGTGGGCTTGGAATTTTGCTGAGGAGCTTGGGCAACTTGAGCTTGCTTCGGCTCTTCCTTTGGTTCGTCTTCATCGTCGTCAAAGAAACCAAAACCAGTAGCCGGTTTTGTAGGCGCTGCTTTTTTGGCGTCGATTCCTTGCATTAAACGAAGCTGTTCAAAGAGGTCGTCGGAATCAAACTCGGCATTGAGATTTTCTTTAAGCGTTTCAATCATGGTCTTAATGTGATCGTTGCACTTCAACAGGACGCTGATGACGTCGCGGGATGCTGGGATCTGATGCTCTTTCACCTTCAGCAGCAGGGCCTCGACTTCATGAGTGAATTTGCCTACTTGATTTAGTCCTACCGCCATGGAGCTGCCTTTGAGGCTGTGGGCCGCACGGAAAACTTGGTCGATCACCATGGAGTCATCAGGGCCATCTTCGAGACTCAGAAGGCCCGCCTCCATCTCTTCGATGAACTCATCTGCCTCTCCCAAAAACGTTTGAATCAGCAATTCCATTTCTGAGTTATCAAACACTTGACCCACCTTTACTCTCCCTTGGAAGACTCGATGTATATGAAGCTTCAATCAGAAAGGCTATCGGAACGTAATGACAAGCAATGAGGTCAAGTTTTGTTCACCGGATATACATCACCGAAAGAATTAAGCGAACCTTAGCCGCTAGGGATTGTCGTTCTCAGGTAAGGTTAAGCACCCGACGGGGAGGCGCTTTGATATCTCAGTTAAGTTTTGCTTTTTGGGGGATGATCAAAGTTACGGAGGTGGTCCCTTGCGGAGAGCTCGGAGTTTGATCGATCCTGAGGGAGCCTCCAAACCGTTCGATAACAAGTCGGCAAACGGAGAGTGAAAACCCTCCTTCCTTATTGCCCAACTGGGTGGCAGGCCTGGCTACAAAATCGAATTTATAGAGATTCTGCAAGGTTTCAGGGCTAAACATGGAGCCGCTGTTGGTCACTTGAAAGCGCAACTGATCATTTTCTAAGCGTGTTTCGGCTGTTACGGTGCCTCCCGCCTCTGAAAAGCGGATAGCGTTATGCAATAGGCAGCCAAAACAGGCTTGCTTTAGAATGAGCTGGTCACCTTCGAAGGTGTCGTCAGATGAAACATGGTCAATATACTCCATGGTAACCTGCCTGGCGTTTGCCATGTCTAGGTATAGAATCCTCAGATCCTGTAGAAAATTTTCAATATTGATGGGCTCGATAGTCAATCGCGATGGCTCCTGAATTGCTTCAAAGGCTCTCAAATTGATTAGTACGCGGTTAATTGAATCTGTCGCCCGAACAATTTTGGGCCAAAGCTCTTTTAATTTTTCTGGCTTTTTGTCGAACACCCCGCTTTCAGCAATTTGGGCAGACCCCAGAATGAGGGTCAGAGGGTTACTAATATCGTGACAAGCCACGCGGATCAGGTTTTTATATGAGATTTGGCTCCCCAACTCATTCTGATTGGCTTTGGCGATCCTCGCTCGCAGGAGGGTCATGCTGAGGACCACAGGGGGGCTCAGAATGATGAGGCTATAAAGAGGTGAACTAGGGGTTTCCGACTGGCTTAGGACAAACGAACCGAAGATAAGTGGTGCCAGGCTTAACCCCAGCCAAGATATAGCCTGCTGGCTGAGTGTATGATAACACGTTACGGCGACTCCATAGCTAATCATCACCGCCCAGGCAGGTAAGTCAGACATTAAGCACAGGGACCAGGCGGCGAAGCAACTGACAAACAGCATGCCTTGCCTCGACCAAGCGGCTGGAATCTTCACAAGATACACACCAACGGCTAAAAGTAGAGCTAATGCGAGCCAAGGGCCCATAGCATTCTTCGTCAGACCAAGTAGAAACACCGGCAAAATCGTGCCTGCAAGATAGATAGCTGTAGGAGAGCTTGCAAGGGTTTTAGGAGAATATTCGAGCAATTTAGTTAACGGTGGAAAGCCCTGGCTACTTGTTTGAGTACGAGAAGGCATACAGCAGCTACCTCAAATATAGTAAGAAATGCAAACTGGTCTTTCAGTTTCATGAATACGTCGTGGTTTGTCAATCTGTTGATAATTTTTTGGAAAACCGACCATTCTTGAGGAATGCCTCATGGTATCGAAATCGCGTTTTCAGAATAGTTTACCCTGAATGCGTATATTTGAATGACTTATTAAGATACTGTAATTAAAGGGGTATATCGGTGTTTATTAAGAATCGCCTATTCTATTCCGATAAGGATTGAAGGGACGTTTGGAAAATCGGGAGAATAAGTATGATACGACTGACTCTTGTGAGCTTGTCGCTATTGGCATGTAATCCAGCCGAAAATGCGGAAAACTCTGAAACTGGATTTCAGGGTGGAGAGAATCAAGAGGCCCCAAGTCAGGAGCTTGGCCCAGACGTAAATGTTGATACCCAAGCTGCTGATGTTGTCGCAGCTGTTCCTGATTTGTTTGAGGTTGTTCCTGGCGAAGAGCAAGTTGCTTTTTTAGCATTTACCAGCTGCCTCGATCTTAAGACCAAAAATCCCGAAGCGCCCAGTGGAAAATACCAGCTATATCAGAGGGACGAGGCCGGGCAGCTCACAAAATTTGATGCCCACTGTGATATGGATGAGGACGGTGGATGGACTATGGTCTTGAACTATGTTCACTTAGGAGGAACAAACCCCCCAACGCAAACCTTAACGGATCGCTTTCCTCAATTTGATAAAAATAATCTTGGTGATGACGAACAGAATACAGAGTTTTTCGGTCATGTGAACCCAGCGTTCCTGAGTCTCTGGACATTTACCGAGCTTCGTTTCTTCTGTCGAACCAATGCTCATAATCGCGTGATTCACTTTAAAACTGATGCAGCAACTTGTATTGATTACCTCAAAACTGGGGTCGGTAACTGTGATGACGTTCGAAACAGCTTCACCCCCTTAACAGGACATATTGGTGATATTCCGGGGGTTTCTAATAATGGCCTGGTTGATCAGCAGCAACTAGCGATGACCCAAAGAACGTTTCGAGACAATAACGGCACGAGAAACTGGGATATTCGTGGTGGAGTTGATGAGGATGATTGGGAATGTGATGATGATGTTGATAATCAATCCAGCAGTACCATCCATCGGATTTGGTTTCGATAAATTACGACTCCTAAAAAAAGGAATGTAGCTTATGGAAAGTTACGAGCCAGCCTTTGCTTCGGACTCCAGGGCAAGCCATGACTTCGCTTTGATTTGGTGCGGTATCGCATTGACTTGATAAAATGGTTTAGTTGATCAAACCAGGCATCGATCTGCTCAGCTTTAAAATATAAAAAGCTTACCTCACCTAACATATGGCAGCGAGATACTGAAAGCTGCTGGAGTCGGTCGCCCCAAGGACTTGGCTCATAGGGAATGCGTAGCTTTTTCTGAACATTGAAAAAGCGATTGGTAGCAATCAAATAATCGGGTCGATAGCGATGGACCTTGTTTTGAACTTTTAGTCTCACGTCAACAAATGAACCATTATCAAGAAAGTTTAGTAAGCTGGCCGATTCAATAACCTTGACCCTTTCTTTCATGTGATCCGTTGCAAGGAACGGATCTTCGGTGGATAGATAAGAAAGATACTCGGCGATTCTGGGGTGAGATGTAACGGTGCGATTGATTTCCTGTCCATAGTTGGTTTGCTGGCTCAGGCGACTACTAACCCAGATCACTTCATAGCCTAGCTTTTCCAGGACCTGGGCAGCGATTAAGCTAAAGAGGTCGCCACCGAGGATCATGATCGACTCATTCACTATGTTTCACCTTTAGATTGTGCTCATGAATCTAATGATGCCAAATTCAGCGAAAGCGCGTCAATCAAAAGCTACCATCGAATCGATGAGGTGATCTCCTACGAGACTTCTGCCAAGAAATGTCATGGCTTGTGACGTGTAAGCCACCTGCCAGCAGCCGTGGTGATCGGTAGCGACCCAGCCGTAGGACCGCTGCAGGGCCTTGGCCTCGTGGTAAGTTTTTTGTCCGGCCTCCTCCAATGACATACCATCTCGAACTCGGCTCTCTAACCGCGCTGCTACAGCATCATCGACGATCTCTTCGCCAATACCAGTGACAGTCACGGCAGCGAAACGGCTGGCATAGTTCCCGGCGACGGTACCAGAGTCACTGATCCGGCCAGGAGTTTCAAAACCTCGTCCACCTGTGCTCGACCCAGCGAAAACCCCATCTCGGGGATGATAAAGCACGCAACCCACCGTATCATGATCAGGCATGGCCTCACGAATGTCCTTGAGCCACGCATCCAGGCGCTTCGGCACGACTAAGTTTTCAAACGGCAAGGCAAGTTCTTGGGCAAGCCTTTGGTGCCCAGGGGCTGTAAGGACTCGGGATGATTTTTCTTGAAGTCGTCGAGCTAGTTTCGAAGGATGGCGTATACCTTCAAGAGACATCACTGCGGAAAAGCTCTGCTGAGGACCTGACATCACAGACGTCGTAAGTCTGGCTTGACCATCTGCCTGAAGTGCAGATCCCAGTCCAGCATTAAATTCTGGATGATCTTCCAGAAGCATCAAGCCTTCTGTGATAAAGTCAATTCCACTCTGATAGGGTTTCATTTCAAGTATCTTACCCAACTCTATTAATGCACTGGTGGCTTTATGGACCCAGGGCTTCGATGGGTCCATCGGGCCAGCGCCACCATGGAGAAGATAAAAGGCTTCACTATGGCTACCATTGACAATCATAAGTGCTCCGTAAATGAGATCTTGCAGGGTGCCTACGATAGGTGGGAATGACGAAGCAATGCAACTCGAAATCGGTAGTTCCTGATTCGGGAGCAACTTATCTTTTAAGTTGAACAACAAAGCAGGTTTGTGGGAAGTCTGCTCTAAGATAGAGTTTGCCGCCATGGTTTGCCACAACACCCCTTGCGATGCTCAAGCCTAGCCCTTTCCTTTGATCTGAACTTTTAGTGGTAAAAAATGGATCGAAGATTCTGGATTGGTGAGAGATAGATATGCCAGGCCCGTTGTCGATCACAGAAACCTCTACCATGGTGACTGTTTGTTTGAATTCGATGGCGATGGTTTTGCTTTCCTGGTCACGAACAGCATCGAGGGCGTTGTCGATAAGTATCAAAATACACTGCATAATCTGCGATTGGTTACAGTTTATAAAAGTATCAGGAATGGGCTGGGTTGTTAAGTGAACTCCAAGGCTATTTAAGCGCTCCCGACTTAAATCCAAGGCGAACTGAATAGTTTCTCGAATATTGTGTGAACTGAATTCGACTTTTGCAAAATCATCTTGTGAGTAGGCCTTCAAAGCATCAATGACTGACAGAACGCGTTTCACAGCACTGCCAATTTTTTCGAGGGACACCTTGATGTCATTCATATTGAGGGCTTTGGAGCGGACCATCGAAGACAATCGGTATTGATGGCCAGCGATGATTGCGAGCGGATTATTAAGCTCGTGGGCGAGACCGTTGGTCAGAGTTCCGAGTGAGGCGATTCTAAATTCCTGAAAAAGGCTGCTTTCATCTGGCTCGGCACTTGCTTGCTTTGCTAAAACGAGAGGTGCGTCTTTGCTATCAGGTGTGACGGAGCTTTCCATGCCTGCTCCTTGTGGCGTTGGATGTGCTGGTTCGGACTGTCTCTTCGCACCACTTTGATACAAAAGTGCTCCGTAGTAGTTGACGATCACAAGGAAAAATAAATAGAGATAAGCTTCCAATGATTCAGCATCTGCAAATCCCCAGCGAATCAAACTACTTGATGAAATCAGCCCGCCTTGCAATACCAGTGGTAGAGCAAATAGCCATACAGCTCTATCTCGTTTGGATAGAAGGGAGACGAGAATAAGAAGGTTAGCAAGAAACCCTAAGATATTAAGTAGATAGGAAACGGTTACACTTGAGTGAATGTCGATCAAGGAAAGCGGCAGAAAGAGCAGAGCCAGCCATGAAAAAAACTTCATGATGGATCTCACCTGATGGGCTGTGTTCAGAGTCGGTGCAAAAGAGAAGTACCGAGCCATGCATACAATGTACAGGGTTTCAAATAGAGTGATGCTCCAAAGGTTCCACCAAGAAGCGAAAGTTGGATCACTAAACCCTAAATAGCCCAATGCCCTTGCAATAAGGGCGATAGAAAAGAGTGAGCCAATGCTAAAAATGAAGCATAGTCGATCGGATCGGGCAAGACTCAAGATGAAGCCTACCAGCAAAAGAGAGCCAATCGCCCCGATAATGGCACCGTGAAACGATCTGGTCTCTGATAGCCGAACCTTAAATGTTTCCTGATCTTGAAGCTTGATTTTTATGTGGTTTAAATAGGTTTTTTCGAGCTTAATTAATATGATTCGCTTGGCACCTGGTGGCAGATTGAGGGAAAAATTATGGCTAAATCCACTCACCTTTGAAGAGCGGACCGAAGACTCCATGCCCAAGCGAAAACTACTTTCTAGCTTTCTATCTTTCACAATGAAAACTTGGAATTGATCGATCAGGCTTGGCACTACGTGAAAAAAAACATTTTTCTGAAGAGGTAGGTGGTTGGTTATCGACGATTTGAGCCAATAGAATTGCGGTTCATCGTGATCTTCAAATGAAACGTTGTAAGCCTGCCAGCTTTCAGCAGAAAGAGCTTCATCCCAATCAGTCGCCGGAGAGGCTAAAATTTGCCATGCAGACTGCGATTCAAAGTCGAATCGGTATTTCGTTATTTTAATGTCGGATCGCGATTCCCCAGCTATAGCAATTATACCAGCCGAGAAAAGTAGCCATCGTGTTACGAATCGCAAGTCAGCCTCAAAGAGTTGTTCGATTCATTATCGACATTTGTCAATAGGAGATAAGTTCGTGCATTTGGCGTTTTTTGAAGGAGTAGAAAAAATTCGAGGCCGATAGAAAATTTACCGGCCTCTCTAAAGATGGGATTATTTAGACTTCAGATATTCATCTGATAATGGACTCGATGCATAAATCATCCTATGACTTGCTTCGATAATAAGACCTTAGGAAAAAAAGGATGGTTTGTGCAAGGCAAGTTGTTTAGTTGCAAAAACTTCCTTTTCAAGGTGAGCGATTGAATTGGGGTGTCAAAATCAAGCTGTAATAATATCAATAACTTATAATTTATCGTGTGCTCACAATGAGTTCCCGGTGAGCATGTTTGAATTCCCGTTCAAAATCTAGAATTCTTAGTAAGATTACTAGCGAGGCCTTAAGTTCTACAGGAAAGACCGACGATACAGGATGTGGCAGCCAACGTTTAGAGAAAGGAACGGCTATGGTTAACTACACGCCGCACTTGGTGCGGGAAGAAACAAATCAGTTTGAAGAACCCATCGCGACCATCATGGATCGGTCGTATCTTTGGTTTGAAGCCGCCTCGTCCATTGAGACTGCCATCGATAAAATCGTCGCAGCGAACATAACGGGAGCACCGGTTCTAAATAAAGAGAAGCGCCTCGTGGGCTTTCTTTCGCAGAAGGACTGCTTGAAGCTAGCAACTCAATTGCGATATCTTAACGAACAACCCCGCTTTGTCGAAGACTACATGAGCCACGATATTTATAGTATGAATCAAAAAACAACGATATTTCATGCCATTCAATCGTTTATCGATCGATGGTTTCATGCTTATCCGGTTACAGATGATGATGGACATGTGGTAGGAGTGTT
The DNA here is from genome assembly GCF_900177345.1 of Pseudobacteriovorax antillogorgiicola. NCBI lineage: Bacteria > Pseudomonadati > Bdellovibrionota > Oligoflexia > Oligoflexales > Pseudobacteriovoracaceae > Pseudobacteriovorax > Pseudobacteriovorax antillogorgiicola. Next base: position 293 of record NZ_FWZT01000011.1, on the reverse strand, counting down.
AAGTCGCAATAAAGTACTTGAATTCGTCAATCAGCAAAGCCAAACAGCGTGGAAAGGAAAAAAAGCCAGCTAAGCTAGCTTGCTCTCCTATGGTTTAACATTTCCCGCCAGAATTCCCCCACTAGAGTCTAAACCCTGCTAAGGGTGTCCAGATTTAGTGGGGGATGGAAAGGCGAATTGTGATCCGAGCCAAAGCGAGGTGAGCAATCATTCTGTAGGCTTTTCCTGATTTTCTATATATTGCTTGATGACATCTATAGGTGCTCCCCCCGCTGATAACAAGCAATAGGCTC